>NZ_JBHVWT010000019.1:1340-125019 GCF_042882135.1 Streptomyces sp. NPDC058240 | reverse complement strand
AGTTTTTTTTTGTTCTTTCGCGTAGGGGGGGGGGGGGGGGGGGGGGGGGGGGGGGGGGGGGGGGAGGACCGCTCCCCCCCCCCCGGCCGCGAGCTGACCATCAGCATCCTCGCCACCGTCTACACCGCATTCCTGATCTACGCCGCCGGCCTGAAGTACCTCCTGGTGTCGCTCATCATCTACGCCCCGTCCTCCGCGCTGTTCGTGATGGCCCGCCGCGAGCAGGGCCGCAGGCCCTTCTCCCCGGGAGAGGCCGTCATCCTCGCCGTCTCGGCAGCCGGCGCCGTCGTCGGCATCATCGCCCTGGCAGCGGGATGGATCAGCATCTGACCCCAACTCATCTCGTCCGGAACCACCTTGAAGCGCCGTCACCGAAAGGGCTGCCATGACCAATCCCAGCGTCCACCCCGCCACCGCGTACGGCGTCCACTCCGAGGTCGGCCGACTGCGCAAGGCCCTGGTCTGCCGGCCCGGGCTCGCCCATCGCCGCCTGACCCCCACCAATGCCGACGACCTGCTCTTCGACGACGTGATGTGGGTGGAGAACGCCCAGCGCGATCACGCCGACTTCGTCAACAAACTGCGCGGACGCGGCGTGGAGGTCGTCGAGCTGCACGACCTCCTGGCCGAGACCATGGCGCTGCCCGACGCCCGGTCATGGCTCCTTGACCGCAAGGTGATCCCCAACGAAGTCGGCCTGGGCCTCATCGACGGCACTCGTGCCTTCCTGGAGTCCCGCACCCCCCAGCAGCTCGCGGAGTACCTGATCGGCGGCCTGGCCACCGACGACCTGCCTGAGGAGTACCGCTCCGGGTACCTGGCCCTGGCCCGCTCCTCCGCCGACGCCCGCGAGTACCTCATGCCGCCTCTGCCCAACACCCTCTACACACGAGACACCACATGCTGGCTGTACGGCGGACTCACCCTCAACCCGCTGTACTGGCCCGCCCGGCACGACGAGACGCTGCTGATGAAAGCCCTCTACACCTTCCACCCGGACTACATGGGATCGGACGTGTGGTGGGGTGATCCCGAACAGGACTGGGGACAGGCCACGTTCGAGGGCGGCGACATCATGCCGATCGGCAATGGCGTCGTCCTGATGGGCATGAGTGAGCGGACGTCCCGGCAGGCCATCACCCAGGTTGCCGCAGCCCTGTTCGCCGCGGGCGCGGCCCAGCACGTCATCGTCGCCGGGATGCCCAGGCTGCGGTCCGCCATGCACCTCGACACCGTCTTCACCTTCGCCGACCGTGACATCGTCACGCTCTACCCGGCTATCGTCGACGCCATCCACACCTTCTCCCTCCACCCGGCCGACAAAGCACCCGGAGCGGAGGTCGTCGACGAGGGGAAGGGCACGTTCGTCAAGGTGGTCGCCAAGGGAGTGGGACTGCCGGGCCTCCAGATCGTCGAGACCGGGGGCGACGCCTACGCCTCGGAGCGCCAGCAGTGGGACAGCGGCAACAACGCCGTCGCCGTCGAACCCGGCGTGGTCTTCACCTACGACCGCAACACCCAGACCAACACCCAACTGCGCAAGGCGGGCGTGGAGGTCATCACCATCGTCGGCGCCGAGCTGGGCCGCGGTCGCGGCGGCGGCCACTGCATGACCTGCCCGATCATCCGCGAACCCGTGGAGTACTGAACCCGGGCAGCGGGCGGGAGATGTTCCGTAGATCAGGCCGCCGCACAAGGCTCCGGGCCCGCTGTCGCCCGTGCGTACGCTCCGGCATGGGCCCGGCTGCCGACACGGCGAGCACGGCCTGGAACTGCTCGCGTGCCTCGTGGAGGCGGGCCGCCATGGAGTGGGTCTGGCCACCGGGGTTCCGTTCGTAGCGGTGATTGAGGTGGAGCCGAGGCCGCACGGGACAGATCGATCAGGCCCTGCCCCGTCGAGGAACTGGATCACATACTGGTGCGGCCAACCCCAGAACCCGGCACGGGACCGGCTGACGAAGCGGCGGTGCACGGTCGACACCGATTCCCCGAAGCAGGCAGCAGATACACCCCGGGGGGCGGGCATGCGCGGGTGGCTGCACCTGGTGGTGGGACAGCGGTTGGGACATGTCCGGGACAGGCCGAACCCCTGGTCGCTCCCGCCGGTGAACGTCCAGAGTGGGCGGCAGCCAAAAGGTCGCACCAGTACAACCGACGTTCCCTGGCATGTTCAGGGTTGTTCCGTACTGTCAGAAGGAGACTTTCGCCATGCGCAAACGCACTGCCGTTCTTGGTGCTTTCGGCGCCGCCGCTCTCGCGCTGTCCGTCTCGACCAGCGCCCAGGCCGCCACATGGACGCCCACAGAAGCCACCAAACACGCCAACATCCGAGAGTGCTATCGCGCTACCTGCGCGCCGACAGGCGTCATCTTCCCGGAGATGCCCGTCTGGTGGTCGCACTATGCGTACAACGATGCGGGCAACAGGTGGTACTACGTCAAGAACGACAACGGCAATACGGGCTGGGTGTACTGCGAGAACGTCACCGCAGGCTGCTGAGGGCCCGCCGATGCCCTGGTGATGACGCGCATCGGTCCAACTGGCCGGCCGTCACTCAGACATCGGTGAGAAACGCTCGCCGCGCGTCGCACGGCGGGACCAGGGCACCGGCAGCTTCGGTGCCGGGCAGGTAGGCCGGGGCGACTTCGGGCATCAGCTCCCCGAGTCGGCGGGTGTGGGCGGCGAGGCCGTCGACGACGCGGTGGGGAGCGGCCGATGCCCTTCGTCCCAGTGATTGGACCAGCCGTACAGTCCGCACGCAGTAACCGGCGAACCCCACGCGAGGGGGCGTTCAGTCCGGACACCGCGCGATGAATCAGCTGCGTCACAGAAAACCTAGGCCCATGTCACCGCAGGCCAGGCAGGTGACGCGTCAGCATCCAAGGCGGTCATGGCCAGGATTCGGGTTCCGCGCACCGGGGTGGGGAGGCCCGGAACCCGACCGGCGTCCATCCTCGCGGATCTCACCTACTCGTCCCGCGCGATCCACGTACATCTGCGCCGACGAGGCGCTCGGGCAGATATTCCGCAGCCCGCCGATCAGGTCGGCCACCGTCTGCGGCTAGGCCACGCGGGAGGTCACCACCCAGCTTCGATGTTGAGGCATACAAGCAACGCAACACTGTGAAGCGGTGCATCAATCGACTCAAACAGCGGCGCGGTCCGGCCATGCGAACCGACAAGCTCGCCATCTCCTGCCAAGCCGCACTCCACTTCACCGCCCCGCCCCGCCCCGCCCCGCTCATCTCGGCTCGGCGGCAGCGCCGATTTGTCGCCATACGGCCATGACAGCGTGAGGCTATGCCTACTCCGCATCTCCATGGCGATTACGTGATCACCGCGATGTACTCCGTACCCGATGACGCCTGGTACTTGGAACTGGACCTCGTTGCCGAGCAACGCACCCTTGTGACCGCGACCGTCCCCGACGAGGACCCGGCACGGGAGCGGACGGTGTGTTTCACCCCTGACGGGCGGCACCTGGACGTCCCGTACGAGGTCATGCGTTGGTTCATGGACCAGGTCGAGGAGGAGATTCGAACGTCCCGCGCCTGGATGCGGCTGCGGCCTGAGCTCGTCGAGGTCATTTACCAGTTGCGTCAGGAGCACTTGGGTGGCATCGATGATGGCGACTTTCCTCACGTCCTGGCGAAGGTGCGTGCCTCAGTCCCCGAGGGAGACCTCCCCGCCGTTCTTGCAGCCGCCGTCGGGCGGAAGCCTGACGGAACCACCGTGGACCACCAACAAGGGGTCCCGCTCACAGACGGCCGAGGAGAGAAGCCGTAGCGGGACGCGGGTGCGCCAGTTCGTGGCTGAGGGCCGGGACGGGACCTGGAGCGGCACAGTGGCTGTGCTGATCCAGGGCGCGGGCAGCGGCGACGTGTGCGGCAGGACCGTCCAGCAGCGCCAGGCACACGACGTTGGTGCCTTCGTTCGCCCCGAGTACCGCGGAAGCGGTGTGATCGACGCACTCTTCGAGGCGGCCGCCGGGTGGGCATGGTCGGTGGTGGAAGTGGCGCGGGTGCGCTTGTACGTCCACGAGCCGCTGCTGAGGCCGCCGCGGATGCGTTCCATGACCGGAATGAGCTGCGGGGCGTCGCCCCATTGGCCCGGGGTGATCAGGAGGGCCAGGGGACGGCGTCCGCCCTCACCGGCAAGATGGATCTTACTGGTCGGGCCGCCCGGGAGCACCCGAGCCCCTCGTCGCGGCGGTGCTGCCAGGGCGTGCGTAGCCGGCGGGCCTCGCCCTCGCGGCGCGCCTGACGGGGGTCTGCCGCCTCCACAGTCATGAGGTGCGGACTACAGCCGCCATGCCAGTCGGGGCGAAGGCAGCGACGCAATCGCCCTCGTCAGGCGTCGAAGCGGCGGCGGGCGGCCTCGATGTGACCGAGGTACTGGTGGGTCCAGCCGCACATCCCCTCAACTGTCGCCCGTAGGGCTCGACCCGACTCGGTGAGGGTGTACTCGACCCGCGGCGGCACAGTGGGGTGCACGGTCCGGTCGACCAGGCCGTTGCGCTCCAGCATGCGCAGGTTCTGGGTGAGCATCTTGTGACTGATGCCCTCGATCCCGTTGCGCAGCTCGCTGAAGCGCAGGGTGCCGTCACCGAGAGTTTCGATGATCAGGAGCGCCCACTTGTTGGCGATGTCCGAGAAGATCTCCCGTGCCAGGGAGTCCGCGCGCGTCAAGTCCGCTGCGTCGGGCAGTCCCTTGAACTGCTTGGTAACCATGAAGTTCCCCAGTCACTGAAAAGTGCGTTCTTCCATGTCAGCGGTCACTCTCCTACGGTTTCTGAGTAACCACAGAGACCGACGCGATTGCGGTTCGGTGCAAGCGAGCCCTCGGGCTCTCATGACAAGGAGGCGGGCAGCATGGCCATCACCCTGGTGAACCCCGACGGACTGCCGGAGATCGATGCCTATCGGCAGGTATCGATCGCGACTGGTTCGAAACTGGTCTTCATCGCCGGGCAGGTCGCCTGTGATGCCGACGGGGCCACGGTCGGCGAGGGTGATCTCGCCGCTCAGGTCGAGCAGAGCTACCTCAACATCGGCACCGCCCTGGCCGCGGTCGGTGCTTCCTTCGAGGACGTGGCGAAGCTGACTGTGTACGTCGTCGACTGGACCCCCGACAAGATGCCCCTGTTCCTGAAAGGGGTCTCTCGGGCGGCCGCGAAGTTGGGGGTCACCCCGGTCGCGCCGGGCACTCTGCTGGGTGTTGTGGCACTGGCCGCACCCGATTATCTGGTCGAGGTCGAAGCCACCGCGATCGTCGACGGCTGATGGCCTGTCGCAGCCTGGTCGGCAAGCGCACGCTACTCACCTGAGCTGTTGCCGCACTGCTGGAGAGCGTTGGGCTCGCTGTTCTCAAACGACATGGCATTCGCGGAGGAGGCGTACAGAGGTCCTTCCTTACCGGCTTCGATCGACGAGGAAATCGCCGAGCCGAACGCTCAGCTGGGCACCCAGCTCCCGGAACCCCAGCGCCACAGCCACACGCCGCGATGAATTGGGCCGTGCTCTCCACTGCGGCAGCAACGCGGCATCAAGGGCATGTGCCACTGCCGCGGACGCCACGGCCCGCGCCAGGCGTCGGCCTCGACAGTCCGGGGCAACCAGCACACTCAGTTGGGCCACCGACCGCGGCCAGGACCGGTACCCGGCCGCGGCCACCACTTCGTCGCCCCGCCGAATACAGAAGGCAGGAGAGGATATGTCCTCCAGGCCACTCTCACCGGCCTCCTCCTCCCCGACCAGGGCCAGCAGCGCGGCCAGGCTGCCGTCACCGATCGGCAACTGCTCGACCCCGGTGCCTTCATGCGCAGGAAGAAAGCCCTCCCGGTCCAGATAGAAGAGCGAAGCCGGTCCGAGGACATCGAGCACAGGTAGCACCGCTCGCAGACAGGCAATGTCGAAAAGCTCTTCCTGGGACATCGTCCGCACTGCGTCGGCCACCATCCCCGCGGCCCGCACGCTCGGAACAGCGACGATGGCTGCGCCACCGATCCGCACGACCCCGGTCCACGACGGCGGACACAACCGAGATCCGGGCGCGACCACAACTTGCGCCCCTCCCGACGGACAGAATTCGACCGGTGTGCCCGCCAGCTCCACCCACAACTCCCGGGCACGACGGAGCAAGAGTTCGTCAGCCATGAGCCGCATCCTTTCGGCTCCGCGCCCGGAGCGCGACAGGATTCCTCCCGGACGGACAGCACACACTGCGGGACTCAACCCGGCCCTGATCCATGAAAGACCGTCACGTCTCGTGAAATACCTTGAGAACCTGTCGACTTGGACGAGGCAGGACATCTGAAAAGACGTGTGCGTGAGCAATTCGTAAACTCTTGGAATCCTGGTCCGAGGCAGCGAGGGCGACCACGGCTTGGTAGTGGCGCGTCCGCTTGTCGTAGCGAGAACGGGGCCTGTGCCGGTGCGCGGCTACTACTCCGGCCGCGCATAGGCTCCGGGCCGACGACAGGGACCTGAAAGCGACTACCGGGGACTATGCGGTGAGCGCGGCGGGCTCGCGCAGGTGAGCAGCCGCCGTCCGCCACGCGTTGGTCACCGCGGTACGGGCCTGCGCCGTCCGGACGGCGCAGGCGCCGGTCAGCTCCAGTGGCGTGCCCACGTGCACGTGGAGGTCCGGGCGGCGCAGAGGCGCTGTGACCAGGCCGACGAGCTGCTTGGCGGTGCTGCCCGAGGTAATCCGACGGGCGCCGGCCTGGCCCACGGGTATGAGGGGGGCGCCGGTGCGCTCGGAGAGCCGGGCCAGACCGCTGCGGAAGGTGCCGGGTGCCGATTCCGCAGCGTCCCTGCGGCGGGGCAGACCCCCCTCGGCGTAGATGAGGACCAGCCGTCCCTGTTCCAGCGCTTCTGCTGCGATGTCCAGCGCGGCCGCGGCGCGCCGATCTCCGCGGACGACGGGGATGTGTCCTTCGCGAGCGAGCGCGCGACCGAGGAGCGGTACGCGCCACAGCCCTGCGGCCGCCATGATGACCGGACGGGCGCCGAAGCGGTGCAGTGCGGCAACCACGATCGCAGGGTCGGCCAACGACGTGTGGTTCGCGGCGACAATGCTGCCAGGCGCGAGTTCGGCACCGGGGTCGGTTGTCACCGACAGGCGGCCGACAGCGGGCACCAAGACGTCGGCGACGCGACTGAGCATGAGCGGTCTCCCGGTCTCGACGATGTTGATCTTCATCGTCGAGGACAGGCGCCGGCTGGGCGTGAGTCTTCGTACTCATCTTCTCGGCAGATTTTCCCAATACTGCGCCGAAGCTCTGTGCTGGTGGGTGTCTTCAAAGGGGCCTGATCCAGAGCAGCAGTGAAGTGAGGGCGACTGGCACCTTGTAGGACTCGGGGGTCTTGTCGTAGCGGTGGGTGATCGCGCGGTACTGTTTCAGCCTGTTGAAACAGCGCTCGACAGCATTGCGGAGCTTGCAGAGCTGCCTGTCGAGGGCTGGGGGTCTGCCGCTGTGACCATCCCGGTTGCGGCGGTTGGCCTTCGAGTCGGAGCGCGTGGGCGATGCCGCGTCTGAGCAGATGTCCGCGGATCTTGCGGGAGCCGTGGTTCTTCACAGCCCTTGTCCCGCAGAACGTGGTCGGGCCGGGTGCGCGGGCGGCCGGGATCGGGGCGCGCGATGCGGAGTATGTCCATCACCGCGTCCATCTCCGCCCGCACCACCCGGACCAGCCGCGTGTCGGTATCGGAGAGCTCAGGACAACGCACCCTTGCTCTGCGTGATCCCCTCGACCTGCTTTGGAGACAGGCCGTAGGACCACTGACGTATGCGCACAGTACTGCCGAGAGACGATGACGCGGCGTCAGGTGTGGTGAAAGGCTGGCCCGCATGCCGAGAACAGCCGGGGCAGCGCGCGGCTGAGGACGCGCTCCGCGTTCCCTGACCCCCTTGTGCGGCCACGCCGGCCCGATCCGCCCCGCTGACGGGCCGGGCCGGACCGGCCGGTATCCGGGCGTGCGGCCCAGGCGCCGGAGTCTCGGGGCCGCCGGTCCGATGCGGCCCCGGACGGGTCGGACCGGGCCGCCACGCTCTGCTCGCCCTCGCCACCACCTTCTGTCCCGCTGCCTCACGCACCACTCAAGGAGACCGTGTGACCACCATCAGCACAGCCGTGCGCCGCACCTCGCCCGTGGGGCTCGCCCTCACCGCCTGCTTCACCGCGCTGCCCGGCGCGACGGCGACAGCAGCGGGCCGCGACGGCGCTGCGGTGACGGCCGGGGCGGGCCTCGACCGCTATTACCACCAGCGCCTCGACTGGCGCAGTTGCTTCCTGGGCCCGGACGATGCCACGGGTCGTGAGCTGGAGAAGGCCGGTGCACGCTGCGCCGACGTGACCGTCCCACTCGACTACGCCGATCCCCGGGGCCGTACCCTCAAGGTCGCGATTTCGCGGCTCGCTGCCACCGACACCCGTCACCGGGTCGGCTCGCTGTTGTTCAACCCCGGAGGGCCGGGCGGGCCCGCCCTCGGCTACGCCCCGCTCGTTCACCGGATGATGAAGGAGACCGGTGCACGCTACGACGTCATCGGCTTCGACCCGCGTTTCGTCGGCCGCAGCGCCCCGCTCGACTGCGACTGGCCCGTCGGTTCCTCCGTGTTCTCGGCCGGTCAAGGCCGGGCGGGCTTCGAGCGCCAGGTCGCCCTGCAGAAGGGCCTGGCCGACAAGTGCCGGGCCACCAACGCGTCCGTGCTGCCGTACGTCACCACCCGCAACACGGCCCGCGACATGGACGTCATCCGGGGCACGCTCGGCGAGCGCAAGGTCTCCTACCTGGGCTGGTCCTACGGCACCTACCTGGGCACGGTCTACACCCAGATGTTCCCCCGTCGCCACGACCGGGTGGTTCTCGACGGGGCACTGGATCCGCGCCGCTACAACCCGCGGCTGATGCGCGGCGTGGAGCGCGAGAACGATAAGGCCCTCGCCGACTGGGCCACCTGGGCGGCGCAGCGACACAGCGTCTACGGTCTCGGCCGCACGCGCGGACAGGTGCTCGCCACGATCGACCGCGTCGTCGCGACCTCCGCGCGCCACCCTCTGACCATCGGCACCGGCGCGGATACGTTCCGGCTCGACGACACCCAGGTGCCCTTCGTGGTCTTCTCCGGAACCGCTGACGACACCGATGAGGCACGGGCTGCGGCCGGGGAGCAGATGTCCGTGCTCGCAAGGGCTGCAGCAGGTCAACCCACCCAGCTGTCGCCGCAGTTCGCCGCGATGCTGCGGGGCGCGCTCACCGACCAGGGATCACGCAACGGCAGTGTGCAGTCCGCGATCCTCTGCGGCGATGTCTCCGTGCCTCGCAACCCCGAGAGCTATTGGCGGGACATCGAACGCAGCCGGGCGACGCACGCGCTGTTCGGCCCTCTCACCAACAACATAGGGCCGTGCGCCTTCTGGGACCGGCCCCGCGAGAGGCCCACCCAGTTGCGTCACGACACCCCTGCGCTGATCGTGGCCGCCACCGGTGACCCGCGCACCCCGTACACGGGCAGCGTGGCACTGCACAATCTGCTGCCGAGCTCCAAGCTGCTCACTCTCAAGGGTGCCAACCGGCACGCGATCTACGGCCAGTACGGCAACGCCTGCGTGGACAATGAGGTCAACCGGTACCTGGCCACAGGAAAGCTGCCCGCACCGTGCGTTCCACACCGGCCGTGAACATGTTGAAGGAGTCCGACAGCGCCGCACTCGTCTCCGGCTCCTCGTACCGCTTGAGCAGGCCGCGCTTGACCTCGACTTCGCAAAGGGTGCGGGCCGGGTCACGGAGTGCGATGTGGGCGGCGTGCGGGTCGCCCGCGCCAGTCCTGTACGTGACCACCATGCCGGCGTCGTCACTCACCACACCGCTCCCCGAGCCGTGGTCCAACCAGCGGAGCCCGTCGGCCTCTTGGCCCCCAGCGGTGCGCGCCACGGTTTCGTCCTCGTCGAGCCTGTCACGAAGGAACGGCATCAAGTCGTCCATGGGGCCATCATCGCGTGTCGGTGGAGGTGGGACGGACGGATCGGTGGATCGGGGGTGGATGCCGGTCCGTGTTGAACTGTTCGAGTTACTGGGGGATGCCGTCGAACAACACATGGGTCCGAGTGCGCCACGACGCGCCAGGACAACGCGTTATGACGTATGCGAGGCCTTCTCTTGATTCAGTTGCCCGGGTTGCTGCCGATCTTGGATGGCCTCGCTCCGTCTCCGCTCTCGCACCGCGCCGTGGCCCTGGACATCGCGGGACGGCTCACCCGAGCTCATCCACGAGAGCAAAAAAGACGGACGGTGATGATGTCGAGAACCCGTCACCGGCTCCGTCCCTGCAATGAACGCGGCCACAATGGGTCGCACCAGCACCGAGGAGAACCACAATGGCCAAGTACTTGCTGCTCAAGCACTACCGCGGCGCCCCGGCTCCGGTCAACGACGTGCCCATGGACAAATGGACACCGGAGGAGATCTCCGCCCACGTGCAGTACATGCAGGACTTCGCGGCCCGGCTCGAGGGGACCGGTGAGTTCGTCGACAGTCAGGCGCTCGCTCCCGAGGGAACGTTCGTCCAGTACGACGGCGTCGGTCGCCCACCGGTCACCGACGGCCCCTTCGCCGAGACCAAGGACCTCATCGCAGGCTGGATGGTGATCGACGTCGACAGCTACGAGCGCGCCATCGAGCTGGCCGGGGAACTTTCGGCCGCCCCGGGGGCGGGCGGGAAGCCGATCCACGAGTGGCTCGAGGTACGGCCGTTCCTGGGCGCGTCGGCCACCATCACGGACTGACCTCTGATGACCTCCGAGGTGAACGCGGACCTGCTCCGGAGCCTCACGCCGAGCGTGCTCGGCATCCTCGTCCGCCGCGGAGCCGACTTCGCGGCGGCCGAGGACGCCGTGCAGGACGCGCTGGTCGATGCGGTCCGCGTCTGGTCGGCCGATCCACCACGGGACCCGAAGGGCTGGCTGGTCACCGTGGCCTGGCGCCGGTTCCTCGACGCGACCCGGGCGGACACGGCCCGCCGCCGGCGTGAGGACCTCATCGACGAGGAGCCGCCTCCCGGCCCTGCGTCCTCGGTGGACGACACGCTCCAGCTCTACTTCCTGTGCGCCCATCCGTCGCTGACGCCGTCGTCCGCGGTCGCGCTCACACTGCGCGCCGTCGGCGGGCTCACCACCCGCCAGATCGCCCGCGCCTACCTGGTGCCCGAGGCGCCCATGGCACAGCGCATCAGCCGGGCCAAGCGCACCGTCTCCGGTGTCCGCTTCGACCGGCCCGGCGACGTCGCCACCGTGCTGCGCGTCCTCTACCTGGTCTTCAACGAGGGCTACTCCCGCGATGTCGACCTCGCCGCCGAGGCCATCCGGCTCACCCGGCAGCTCGCGGCCGCCATCGACCACCCCGAGGTGGCGGGGCTGCTCGCCCTCATGCTGCTCCACCATGCCCGGCGCGCCGCCCGGACCGCGCCCGACGGCGGCCTGGTGCCGCTGGCCGAGCAGAACCGCGGCCGGTGGGACACCGAGTCGGTCGCCGAGGGCGTCGAGATCCTGCAGGCGGCCCTCGCCCGCGACCGGCTGGGCGAGTTCCAGGCCCAGGCCGCCATCGCGGCACTCCACGCCGACGCGCCCACCGTCGAGGAGACCGACTGGGTGCAGATCGTCGAGTGGTACGACGAACTCGCGCGCTTGACCGACAGCCCGGTCGTCCGGCTCAACCGCGCGGTGGCCGTCGGCGAGGCCGACGGACCGCGCGCCGGTCTGGCGGCGCTCGTGGCACTGGACGACTCACTGCCCCGCTACGTCGCGGTGGCGGCGTACCTCCACGAGCGCGACGGCGACCTGACGACGGCGGCACGTCTGTACGTCGAGGCGGCCCAGAAGGCGCCCAACCTCGCCGAGCGCGACCACCTGACGCGCCAGGCCGCCCGGCTCAACGCCCGCGGGCGTCACTGACGGGCGTGGCTGACGAACATGGCTGACAACTGTTGCTGAAGGGTGTCGCCTCCCCTCCCCGTTCTCTGTGGCCCCATTGCCGTACAGGGTGGACGGCGTCCGGGCGTTCGCCTGGCCGGCGCAGCGCGGACGAGGGAACCGTCCGCGCCGTGATTCACCGCGCCGCGGTGCCCTTTCTGCAGCAGGATCAGACAGCGGCTTGATTTCGCCGCAGCCTGATCGGCGCCGGTATCCTCTGCCCGCATTCATAGGCTCAGCACGATCGCGGCGCCGAGGCCGCCGACACCCAGGGCGAAGGCGGCCTCTGGCCAGCCGCCCTTCCCCCAGCGGAACGGTCTGTCGAGTGCGAACCGCCCGGGACCGATGGCCGCGACGGCCAGCGCCACGACCGCGATGCACACGTTGTACTCGACGCCGCCTTGTGTCTCCCACAGGCCATGTGCCGCGGTGACGGTCGCCATGGCATTGATCATCACGCCGATCAGGGCAGCCGATGCCAGTGGGGTGAACAGCCCCAGAGCCAGGCCGAGGCCCCCGAAGAACTCTGAGCCGCCGCCGATGGCGGCATAGACCACTCCTGGGTGGAAGCCCAGACCTGCGAAGCCCTTGCCCGTTGCGGCGAGACCCTCACCACCGAATATTCCGAAGAGTTTTTGGCATCCGTGCCCGGCCATGAGGAGGCCGATGGTGATCCTGACAAGGAGCAGTCCGCAGTCGCCGGCGGAGACCGAAGGCCTTTCCGGTACGCGGGCGGCCGACTGGGGCGGGGCACGCAACTTCTCGTTGATGATGTACTTCACCGGAGGCTCCTTCTGCTCCGATGCCCCTGGGCGGTGTCGACTGACCACGCGGGACACGGAGGGATCGGCCGCACGGCGACGCCTGCGAGCACACGCCGGGCACGGAGTATCGCGGCGCTGCCGGGAGGAATCCGGACCACAAAGGAACAACTGGGCTGCCGACCCCCGGTCGGGCCGCCGGTCGTTTTCGCATTGAATTGCGTGACGTCGGCTTGTCATTCCCATCGTTCCCCCTCCCCCGGCCGGGATCGACCCTGGAGCGGTGGAGCGCGCGCGGTATCAGCAGATACCAGGAGGCGTGACCGCTTCTAGCGCGGAGCCTCGGGTGACGCATTTCCTCGCTGGACGAGGGCCTGGGTGCTGCTGGTCCAGGGCCAGCTGCGGATGCGGGGGGCTGGGTCGGTCCTGGGCGGGCTTGGCCCGTGCAGGGGAGGCTGGTTGTCTGCTTCCTGTCGCGGGTTCACACGTCGCGGCGCCGTACGACGACCACCGCGAGTACGACCGCGACGAGCGGCCACACCGTGTACACGATCCAGGAGCCGGGGACGGTGGCGGTGGCGGTGTACGCGAGGGAATCGGGATCCGGCGGCCAGTTCTGGACCAGGCGCTTCCAGGCGGTGACCGGCATCGCGTGGTTGATGTCGGCGGACCAGAGCTCGCTCTGTGAGAAGAGTGTGGGGAACATCAGTAGCGTGAAGACGCTGGTGATCATGGTGGTGGCACTGTGCCGGATCAGGACACCGAGGCCGAGGCCGATCAGCGCGCAGACCGGGGCCAGCAGGGCGGACGCCACCATGGCCCGTGCCACGCCGGGGTGGGTGATCGGGACCCCGGCGTGCCGCCCGTCCAGGATGGCCTGGGAGACCAGGAAGGAACCGAAGGAGATGACCGTACCGACCGCGGTCCAGAGCGTGGCCGTGACGACCGCCTTGGCCAGCACCACTCCACCACGGGCCGGGACGGCCGCGGTGGTGGTGCGGATCAGTCCGCTGCTGTACTCGCTCACGACGGTGCTGGCGCCTATGGCGCCGGCGACGAGCATCAGCAGCCAGTAGCCGGCCGGCGGGTAGGCGGTGAAGGCGAGGAAGTCGTGCGGCTGACGCGTGCTCGGTCCGGAGTCCGCGATGTTGTCGTATTCCGCCAGCGCCGCCGCCGCGGCGGACCCGATGACGAACACGGTCGTGAGCGCGAGCGTCCAGGGGGTGGAGCGCAGGGACCGCATCTTGATCCACTCGGCGGCGATCAGGTCGCGGAAGCGGGCGGGCGGTCCGGCGACGGGCGCGTACGAGGTGGTCGGGGGGACGGAGGTGGATGTGCTCATCGGTGCTGCCCTGCCAGCTATTCGACGCTGTCGGCGGTGAGTTCCATGAAGGCCTCTTCCAGTGAGGCGGTCCGGGTGGTCAGCTCGTGCAGCATGATCCGGTTCTCGAAGGCGAGTGTTCCGATCCGGTCCGCCGGCAGCCCGGTCACGGCCAGCCTCTCGGCGCGCTCCGGGCCCTCCGGCTGGACCGACGCGCCTGCGGCTGTCAGCACCACTGTCAGCTCGGCGGCCTGCGGGGTGCCCACCAGGACGCTGAGGCGGGTGCTGCGGGCCGCGAAGTCCCGTACCGACTCCGCGGCGATGAGCCGCCCCCGGCCGATGACGACGAGTTGGTCGGCCGTGTTCTCCATCTCCGACATGAGATGGCTGGAGAGGAAGACCGTGCGGCCCTCGGCCGCCAGGCGCCGGAAGAGACGGCGCATCCAGAGCACGCCCTCCGGGTCCATGCCGTTGACCGGCTCGTCGAACATCAGCACGGGTGGGTCGCCGAGGAGGGCGGTGGCGACACCGAGCCGCTGTTTCATGCCGAGCGAGAACCCACCGATGCGGCGGGCCGCCGCATCGGCCGGCCCCACCTCCTGCAGCACCTCGTCCACCCTGCGCAGCGGGATGCCGTTGCTGCGGGCCAGGGCGGACAGATGAGCGGCGGCGCTGCGTCCGCCGTGGACCTGGGTGGCGTCGAGGAGGGCGCCGACGTGCCGCAGTCCGCGCGGGTGGCTGCGGAAGGGGACATCGCTGACGGTGGCAGTGCCCCCGGTGGGCGCGTCCAGGCCGAGGATCATGCGCAGGGTGGTGGTCTTGCCGGCGCCGTTGGGGCCGAGGAATCCGGTGACCTGGCCCGGCCGCACGGTGAAGGACAGCTGGCCGACGGCGGTCTTGCTGCCATAGCGCTTGGTGAGCTCGTTGACTTCGATCACAGGAACAACGCTGCCGGGAGGCCCCGGCCCGGACATCGGGCCGGGGACGGCAATCGCGCGGCCGGGTTGGCCCGTGGGCGTACGTCCCCGGGCCGATGCCGCGCGGGCGGCACCTGGCTAGGCCCGCGGCATGGACGTCACACCGACCACTCCGTTGCCTGCGTGCGTCGCGCATCGCCGCTTTCCTCAAAAGACCGCATGCCGCCGATGACAAGGACAGGGGTCATGGCCTGGGTCGGGGGTTTCCTGTACCTCTTCATGCTGGTTCTGCTGCTGGGGGCGCGCCGCGGGCTTCGGGCACGGTCCACGCTGTCGGGTCGCTGCTGGCCGTGAGCCTGCTCGTCGGTGTGCTGCGACGGGCACCGTTGCCGGCTCTGGCCCTGACGCTCTTCGGATCCACGGCTGTGGTGGTGTTCACGCCCGCTTCCGCCCATGCGGACCAGACGGTGTCGTACCAGGGCCAGTTTCTGTCGTATCTGGCGGTGGACCTTGTCCTGGGCTTCATCGTCGCAACCCGCACACGACACGTTTCGGTCATCGCCGTGTCCGTGTCCCTGGTCGTGCAGCTCCTGCTGATCGGCGGCTACGCCCACGGGGACAACGTGACCGTCAACGCCGTGATCGCCGTCCTGGCGATGAGCGCGTCCTGCATGATCGGTCTACTGAGTCGCGAGCGACGCGAGCACGCGTCGGCGTTGCGTTCGCAGGAAGTGGCCGAGGCAGTGACCGCCGAACGGCTGCGGATCGCGCGGGAGCTGCACAACATGATCGCGCACAGTATCGGCATCATCGCCATCCAGGCCGGGATGGGCAGCCGGGTCATCCAGACGCAGCCCGCGGAGGCCCGCGAGGCACTGCGAGCCATCGAGGCCACCAGCAGAGAGACCCTGTCGGGCCTTCGGCGCACTCTGGTGGCGCTCCGCCAGGTCCTCCGCGATCTGGGCCGCGACCCACTGCCCGTTGTGGTCGATCTGGTCGATCGTGAAGCTCGCGAGCTGCGACCCGGAGGAGCTGCTCCCGGCGTGGACGGTGTAGTAGGACGGGGCGCCGCCGACGTGCCGGATGTCGCCGGAGCCGGGGATGTGCACGCTGATGCGGCAGGTGCCCGAGGTGACGGAGCCGGTGGTGAAGAACCAGGTCGCGTAGTTGCCGGCGTCGCTGCCGTCCCCGGACATCGGGATCGAGCGGAACTGGCCGTTGCAGCCGTTGGACGAGTAGCCGCCGGTCGCGGTCGTCCACTGGTCGTCGTCGTTGGCGACCCTGGACGAGCCATGCTCGCTGTACGAGACGCCGGAGCCCGAGCAGTGCGGGCCCGCGTAGGCGGAGAACTGCTGGACGGCAGTGGATTTGACGGTGGCTCCCGACGCCGCTCCTCCGGTAGCGGCCTTGGAGCCGGACCCCGACTTGGCGGGTACCTTGTGGCTCTCGGCGGGTGACGGTTCGTCGGCCTCCTTGCCCTTCCCGGCGGAGTCGGCGACGGCGTTGTTCTCCGGCGCGAGGGGCACCTTCGAAGCCGGTCCGCCCTCACCGTCACGGGATCCGGGGACGCCCCCGCCCCGGCCGCCTTTCCGGCCGCGTTGCCGGACGTCCTGGCCGTCGCCGCACTCGGGCCGGGCGGCGTCCCGGACCAGAAGCTCGCCCCCCGCACCGCGCCCGGCAATGCCGTGATGAGCGTCGGCCCCGGCGGCACGGGCAGCTTCACGGGCGACGGCGCCGAGTTGGCCACTGCCTTCGTCGCGGGCGCCGCCGCGCTCGCCGTCGCCGCACACCCGGACCTGACGCCCTCTCAGTTGACCGACCGACTCACCGCGACGGCGTACCACATCCCGGCCGACAAGGCGCTGGTCGGCGCCGGCACGGTGGACCCTGCGGCGGCCGTCACCGCCCCCGCCCCGGAACCCAGGGCCCGCCCGACCCCCCGCGCCCCGGCCACCCTCCACATGCCGCCCCCCGAGGCCCACCCCGGCCGCACCATGGCCATCACCGTCACCTCCGCCGCCGTGGCAGCCATCCTCATCACGGCCTTCGCCGCGTTCACCCTCCCCCGGGCCCGCCGCAGAGGCTGGCGCCCGGGAGGTTCGGCGCCGTAGGCAGTGCGTCGGCGTACGCGGCACCGGGCTCCGCCCGCTCCGATGACCAGGTCGGCCTCGGTCGTGGAGCTTTCGGTGACATGTGGGCGGTGAGGCTGTCGGTGACATGCTGGCGAAGACAGCGTGCCGGGGTGTGCGGAGATGCGTCGTGTGCCCCCTCCCCTGGTCTCGGGCGACGGGGCGGGCCTTGGACAGGTGTGGCCCGGGGCATGGGACTGTTCATGGCCCGGCTTCGTAACGCCCCGTCGCGTCAGACGGCCGGAGCATCGGCGATGCGATACCCGACCCCGGGCGTCGTCGTGATGACCGGCGGGCCGCCCAGCTTGCGGCGCAACCGGCCGACGGTGACGGTCACCGTGTTGGTGAACGGGTCGGCGTTCTCGTCCCAGACCTGTTCCAGGAGGTCCTCGGCGCTCAGGAAGCCCGGCCCGGCGCACAGCAGCGCCTCCAGGACGGCGAACTCCTTGACGGACAGCTCCAGCGGACGGCCATCACGTACGGCGGTCCGGCGCACGGGGTCGAGTTCGAGGCCGGCGGCGCGCAGCGTGCGGGCTCGGGCGGCCGGCCTGCGGCGGGCCAGGGACCGGATGCGCAGGATCAGCTCCGGGAAATGGAAGGGCTTGGCGAGGTAGTCGTCGGCACCCAGGGTCAGACCGCTGACCCGGTCACCGGGCGCCCCGGCCGCGGTCAGCATCAGCACCATCGCGCGATCGTCCTGCTCCGTGATCATCTGGCAGAGCGTGTCGCCATGGATGCCGGGCAGGTCGCGGTCGAGGAGCACCACGTCGTACGCGTTCAGGTCGAGCTTGACTGCGGCGGCCAGACCGTCGTGCGCGATGTCGACGGCCATCCCCTGATCCCGGAGCCCCTCGGCGACGACCTCGGCGAGCGACCGCGCGTCCTCCACGACCAGAACCCTCACCGTGTCACCCTTCCGAATCCGGCCGCCGACGGCAGCGCCGCCCCCACGCACAGGCCGCCCTCCGGGCGGGCCAGGAGAGCGAGGCGACCGCCGTGTGCTGCCACGATCGCGGCGACGATCGACAGTCCCAGGCCGGAACTCCCCTCCTGCCCCGTCCGGTCGGCGCCGAGCCGCTCGAACGGCTGCGTCAGCCGGTCCACCCGGGCCTGGTCGAGGACGCGCCCGCCGGTCTCGACGACGAGGCGTGCCTCGGTGTCGTCGTGTTCGGTGGTGATCCGGATCCAGCCGCTCTCCTTGTTGTGCACGATCGCGTTGTCGACCATGTTCTCCACCATCCGGGACAGCAGCGCCGGACTGCCTCGCGTCCAGGCGTCCGGCCGTGCCTCGTCGTCGACGGTCAGCGTCTTCGCGGCGATGTCCGCGGCCCGGTCGGTCAGCGCCGCCCGCGCCAGCTCGCCGAGCGACACGGGGGTCCGGTCGGCGAGGGTGCCGTGCTGGGCCCGGGCAAGGACGAGGAAGCCGTCCAGCAGGTGATCCACCCGGTCGAGCTCGGTCCGCAACCGGCCGGCGAGCGCGACGGTCTGTGCCGCGGGCTCCGGTTTGGCGACGGCCACGTCCAGCGACGCCCTCATCGTCGCCAGCGGCGTACGCAGTTCGTGCGAAGCGTTGCCGACGAAGCGGCGCTGCGCGACGAACGAGGCTTCGAGGCGTTCCAGAAGTCCGTCGACCGTGTCGGCGAGTTCCTTGACCTCGTCGACGGGTCCGGCCACGGCAAGCCGCTGATGCAGGTTCTCCGCGGAGATCCGCCGTGTCGCCGCGGTGATCAGTCGCAGCGGGCGCAGAACCCGGCCGGCAAGGACCCGGCCGAGCAGGAGCGATACGCCCGCCATCACCACCAGTGCGATCAGCGAGCCGACCAGCAGTTGGTGGCTCTGCTGCGCATGCACGTCCGAGAGTTGCCTCTGCAGATCCCGGATCTGCTGCTCGGCGGCGGCGAGGTCGGGCTGTCCGGTCGGGGGCTGTTGAGGAGCGACTCCGGTCACCCGGCCACCGGACATCAGGTAGGTCAGGGCGAGCAGCACGATTCCCGATCCGAGGAACCCCGTGGCGTAAAGGATCGTGAAGCGCCGTCCGACGGTCCCGCTCCGCAGCTTGTCCATGTTCCTCTTCCCTCTCGGGTCCGGCCGAGCCCAGGTTGCCCCAACGCACCTAACAGCGGCATGACAGAGGCGGTTCGGACCACGTTATGGCCCGATCCGTAGAACCGGGGCCATGCTCACTACCAACGAACTGCTCCGGCGGGAGTGGACCGGGTTCCGGCGTCCGGGGCGGCTGATCGCGATGGCGGCCGCGGCTCTGGTCGTCGTCGCCCTCGGTCTGCTCGCCGCGCTCGGCAACCACACGTCCTGCGACGGCCCGTGCCCCACCGAACCAACCGGGCCGGACGGGTCCCTCGTCAACGACCAGTTCTACTTCCTCCATCGCGACCTGGGCGAGAACGGCAGCATCACGGTCCGGATGACGTCCATGACGGGCACGATCACCTATCCGCCGCCGGACCATGACCGGATCGTCCCGGGCCTGGTGCCGTGGGCGAAGGCCGGGATCATCATCAAGGACGGGACCCGCCGGGGATCCTCCTACGCGGCGTTGATGCTCACCGGCAGCCACGGCGTGCGGATGCAGTACGACTACCGCCATGACATCGCAGGCAGCGCTGGCGGGGTCTCGGCCGAGTCACCGCGCCGGCTGCGGCTGACGCGGTCGGGCGACACCATCACCGGCTACGAGTCGGTCGACGGCGAGCGGTGGACGAGCGTCGGCACGGCACACCTGACCGGGCTGCCCGAGACCGTGCAGGTGGGCCTGTTCGCCACCTCTCCCGGCAACCTGACACTGCGGTCCGTCGGCCTGGGCGGCGCCACGGAAGAGGTGCGCTTCACGCAGGCCGGCGGTGTCTTCGACAATGTCGTGCTCAAGGGCGCGACCTCCGCCGGTGGCTGGCGCACGGACGCCGTCGGCGAGATGAACCGGACCGACTGGGAGAAGTACCACAAGGCATCCGGGGCGGTGCAGAAGAACGGCACGATCACCGTCACCGGCACCGGCGACATCGGGCCGGGAGGTACGGAGGGCGGCGGTCGCCCGGTGGAGCGCACCCTCGGCGGCCTGACCCCCGGGCTGCTCATCGTGCTCGTGGTCGCCGTGCGGTTCGCCACCCCCGGCCCCCGCCCCGATCCCGCGCGCGGCACGCCGGTCACCCGCCGGGTGCTCGCGGCGAAGGCGTTCGTCGTCGGGGCCGTCACATTCGTGACCGGTCTCTTCGCCGTGGGCATCGTGGTCCTGGTCGGCGTGGCGATCCCGACGGGGAGCGGGGCCTCCGCCATCGGGGTGTCCGCGCTCACCGGAGTGCGGGTCGTCGTCGGTACGGCCGCCGTGCTCGCCCTCGCCGCCGTGCTCGCCCTCGCGCTGGGTGCCCTGTTACGGCGCGCCTGGCTCGCGATCCTCGTCGCCGTCCTGGCGATCGCGGTTCCCTACGTCGTGACCTCCGTCCCGCTGCTGGCCGACGGCCTGTCGGAATGGCTGCTGCGGGTCACTCCGGCCGCCGGCTTCGCCGCCCAGCAGACCCTCATCCAATATCCGCAGGTCATCGCCCACTACGCGCCCTCCGCCGGACACTTCCCGCTTCCGTGGTGGGCCGGGATCGCCGTGTTGTGTGCGTACACGGCGGCACTTCTCGGGTTTGCCCTGAGCCGCCTGCCGCAAAGCCGTCAGCAGGCCGAGCAGCCGTTGCGCCGGAGCTGACCCATGACGGCGCAGGAGCCGGCGAGTTCCTGCGCCGTCATCGCGGGCTGCCGGCGCGATGCGGGGATTCCAGAAAGCGGTCAGGGCTGCTCATGTCCACCAGTCCGTCACGCTTCGGCCTCGGGGCCGGTCGTATGCCGGACCGCGTCAGGTGGTGATGGTGAGGATCGCCGAGCCGGTGAGCTGGTGCGCCGCGTTCTCTGCGTTCAGCCGGAAGTAGACCGTCTGTCCCGCGGCCCGGTGGAACGTGAACGAGTTGCCGGTCAGCAGCGGACCCGACGCCCGGACGAAGCACGGCCCGTCGGTGGTCGAGGGCCCGCTGCAGTACGTCTCGCGGTAGCCGGTCGTCACCGTGTCGGCCGGGTCCTTGGCGTCCCAACCGACCGTCACCTGCTCGGTGGCCGCGTCATAGCTGTACGTCAGGCCGGTCGGCGCCGGTGCTGGCGCGGTTCGGGTGATGCCGGTCGGCGCGGCCACCGCCGGGACGACGGTCGCTCCCCCCGCTGCCACCAACGCAATGGCCACCGCCGTTGCACGGCAGGCGATCCGTACGCGGTCTCGCATGTCCCCTCCAGGATGTTGATCGAGCCGAAGGACCGGACGGTACGAGCCCGGCCCACTGCCTGGATGGCGGACAACGGGCGGCGGGATGGCGAACAGCTGAAGTCTTGCCACGGTGTGCCTGGACGTAACCGCGTCTCCCCGGCCCGCCCCCGACCGGGCCGAACCTGCCCACGCAGACTGTCCCGATCAGACCTCACCCGACACGGCACACCCATCAAGATCAATGGGTGAGGAGACCGGAGCGGGCGCCGGAGCGGCGCAGCAGCCTCCGCCGTCGGCCTGGTCGGCTGCCGGGGCGGCTGCCTGGTCGGCTGCCTGGTCGTCGAAGAGTCCGGCGCCGCCGCAGACTCCGGTCTCGGGGAGGGTGAGTTCGACGCGGTCGGCGGACTCGAGGTCACCGGCGATGGCAGCGGTGACGGAGCGGACCTGCTCGTAGCCGGTCATGGCCAGGAACGTCGGGGCGCGGCCGTAGGACTTCATGCCGACCAGGTAGACCCCCGGATCGGGGTGGGACAGCTCGCTGTGGCCGTGGGGATAGACGGTGCCGCAGGAGTGCTGGTTGGGGTCGATCAGCGGGGCCAGCTCGGTGGGAGCCTGGAGGCGTTCGTCGAGGCCGAGCCGGATCTCGGAGAGGAACGACAGGTCGGGACGGAAACCGGTCAGCACAATGACCTCGTCCACCGGGTCCAGACGGCGTCCGTCCTCGCCGACCAGGATCAGACGGCCGTCCTCGTCACGCTCGATGACTTCGGTACGGAAGCCGGTGACCGCGTCCGCGTGCCCGTTGTCGACGGCGGCCTTCGCGGCCAGGCCGAGGGCTCCTCGGGCGGGAAGCTGGTCGGCGGTACCGCCGCCGAACGTGGCTCCGCCGATACCGCGGCGCAGGATCCACACCGCGTGCGTACCGGGCTCCGCCTTCGCGATGTCGGCGAGGGTGGCCAGGGCGGTGAACGCGGAGGCGCCGGAGCCGATCACGGCGGTGCGCCTGCCTGCATAGCGGTCGCGGACGATCGGGTCCTTGAGGTCGGGTACGCGGTAGGTGATGCGGTCGGCTGCCGCCTTCTCGCCGAGGGCGGGCAGGCCGCCGGCCCCGGCCGGGCCGGGGGTCGTCCAGGTGCCGGAGGCATCGATGACCGCGCGGGCGAAGACACGCTCCTCGCCGCCGTCGGCAGTGGTGAAGTGCACGACGAAGGGCTGGGTTTCGCGGTCGGCGTCGACGACACGGTCGCGGCCGGCACGCGAGACACCGGTGACAGTGGCGCCCAGGCGGACGTGCCCGCCCAGGACATCTGCCAGCGGCTGGAGGTACCGCGTGGCCCAGTCCCCGCCGGACGGGTACGTCGTGGCGTCGGGCCGGGTCCAGCCGGTCGGTGCCAGGAGCTTCTCGGCGGCCGGGTCGGTGACCTCGCCCCAGGTGGAGAACAGCCGCACATGCGACCAGTCGCGTACGGAGGAAGCGGCGGCCGGTCCCGCTTCCAGGACCAGCGTCTCGATGCCGCGCTCGACCAGATGGGCGGCGGCGGCCAGCCCGGTGGGGCCGGCGCCGATGACGACAACCGGCAGGTCAGCAGTGGTGGTCATGGCGGTGATGTCCTCCGGAATAGGCGGTCGATTCGGCCGCTGTTTCGATTGCTGTCGATATCAGGAGCTTGGCATCAGGCATCGACGAGTGTCAACATAGACACATGTCGAAGTCAGAGCTTGTGGAACTGCCGGCCCTCGACGCGGGGACCGTGGTGCCGTGCTGCCCGCCCATCACCGCCGGGGAGCTGTCGCAGGACGACGCGGAGAAGATGGCCCTCATGTTCAAGGCCCTGTCGGATCCGGTGCGGTTGCGCCTGTTCTCCAAGGTCGCCTCGCACCCGGGGGGCGAGGCGTGTGTCTGCGACATCTCCGACGTCGGCGTCTCCCAGCCGACCGTCTCCCACCACCTGAAGAAACTCCGCGAGGCCGGCCTCCTGACCTCCGAGCGGCGCGGGACCTGGGTCTACTACCAGGTCGCCCCGTCCGTCGTGGCGGCCATGTCCGCCATGCTCGACCTGCGCTCCTGACCAATGGCCCGGGTCGACGGGCCAGCCGGTGCAGTCCCTCGGCCCGGCAGAAGACCCACTCACCCTTCATGCGCAGAGACCACCTGGCCGCCGCGCTCTCGCCGATCGGGTCTGCCTGGGCGGTCAGTTGCCCCTGGAGCCGAGTCCCACGTGCCGTCGGCGGCCCACCTTCGAAGTCGTTTCCACACCGCCTGCCAGGGGCCGAACACTTCGTGCGGCATGTCTCGCCACGGGATCCCGGTGCGACACCGGTGGATGATTCCCTCGACGGTGCGGCGGCGGTCTGCGAACGTGCGCTCTACCTTCCTCGTGTTGCAGGGAAGGCAGAGCGCCAGGCGTGCCCACTGCTCGTCGGTCAGTAGGAACGTGCGCCCGCTTTCAAGTCACCGAGGCCGGTAGGCGGTGGCCAGCACGGAGACGGTGACGGTGACCCGGCCGGGCACGAGACCGTGATCGGCCAGGTCCGCACGGTTCAGGTGGCGTGCGCTCGGCGTCATCCCCACCAGGTCAAGGGCCTCCGGTCCGGTCAAGGACGTGACGTACTCGACCACCTCGGTACCTGCGGCCTCGAAGAAAGGGGCCAACACCCTGTGCAGACGACGTTCCTTGGCCGGATCGATCGCGACCATTCCAGGCACCTCACTGCGCAACTCGTGCAGGTGCCGCCCGGTCGGACGTACCACGACCAGCCGACCGCCCGGGCGCAGCACCCGGTGAAACTCGGACGGGTTGCGCGGGGCGAACACGTCCAGCACGACATCGGCCATCCCGTCGGCCAGCGGGAGGGGACGGAAGACGTCCCAGGTCGCGGCGGCTGCTCGCTCATGGGCGCGGGTCGTCGCGCGCAGCGCGCGCACTGAGGTGTCCAGGCCCAGACCGCGAGCACCGGACAGCTGCTCGAGGACGCCGGCCAGGTAGTAGCCCGTGCCGCACCCGACGTCCACCACGGTGCTCCGCTCGGGCACGGCGTCGGCCGCCAGGTGAGCCACGGTCCGGCGGATCGGCCCGAACCTGCCGGTGGCCAGAAACCGGTCCCGGGCTCGGACCATGGCCGCGTCGTCGCCGCTGGTGGCGCGGGTGCCCGTCAGGAGGCTGACATAGCCATGCCGGGAGATGTCGAAGGTGTGGCCCGTCGGGCAGCGCAGCACGCCACGGTCGGAGTGGAGACAGGCGCCGCACGTCGGGCAGCGCAGGAGATCGAGGAACGATTCGAGGGCAGGGGAAAGCAAGACAGGCACAAGGCACTCCTGGCAGCGGTGTGAGGAAGGGACCGTGCCTGCACGCGCGGTCGGCAGATCGCCGCCCCAGGGGCAACGGATCGGCGTCGGCCCTCGATGCGGGCAGCACCGGAACGCGGGTCACGCGGCAGGCATACCGAGGAGGGCGATGCCGTCCGGCATCGCCCTCACAGCCTCCCGATCAGTGGAAGCAGCAGTGCGGAGTGCTCATGAATGCCACAGCACGATTCTACGAGGCTCAGCCGAAGCCCCTCGCATTCCCGCAATCAGGAGACAGGAGCGAGTTCGGCACCACGGCCGACCAGGCCCGAAGGGTCTCGAACCGACGCCGGTGGCGACCATTTCATGTGATCACGAAAAAGTCGGACTGGAGTACTGGAGAGGGCGATTTCAGTAGCCTGAGGCGATGTCAGAGGATCCGACGTCCCCTTCCGTACCGGACCCGGCCTCAGCCGTCCGACGAAGGATCGTCCGCTCCCGCGAGTCGGGGGACCCGTGGCACCTGACCGATCCGCGGGCCGAGGACGAGCACGCCGCGGCCACGGCCGCGCTGATCCGCGTCGGCCGCGCGGGTGAGCCCGAATACAACATGACGGCGGCGGCGGAGTTGGCCCGGTTCCGCTTCTGGCGCGGCGTGGTGTCCGGCACCACCTCCGGACAAGCCGAGGCCGACGACGCGATCGGCTTCTTCCTCGGTCTGCGGCAGACTGCGCCGGACCTGATCCCCGCCGAGGTGGCTGACTTCGTCGGGACCCTCGCGACGAACGCGACCCACCGCCTGCGCTGGGCGGTCGACTGTGCCGACAGATTGTTGTCCCTCTCGGACGGCAGCGACCTCAGCCCTCTCGACCGGGCCATCGACCGCATTCCGTGGGCCCTTCGGACAGCGCCTCCGGACCCGGCGGGCCGGATCCTCGCCCTCGGGCGTCTGGGGCAGGCGTATCACGAGCGTCATCGGGTCGCCGGGAACGTGGCGGACGCACGGAGGGCCGTGACGGTCCGTCAGGAGGCAGTCGACCTCTCACCGCCGGGCAGGGATCGGGCACGCAGACTGTCGTTGTTGGCCGATTCGCTGCTGGTCGTGCACGAGCGGACCGATGAGAGACCATGCCTCGAAGACGCCATCCGGGTACTGGAGGAGTCGATCGCCACCACCCCGCCCGGCGACCAGTTCCTCTGGCTGCGGTATCAGCGGCTGGGACGGTCGCACCGGCATTTGGCCGGGACCACGGACTCGGTCGCCGACTTCGACGCGGCCGTACGGTGGGGACGGCTTGCCTGCGCCACGATCGACAGCTCCGACACGGACTACGGGTCCACTCTGACAACACTCGACAAGAGCCTCCGCGCCCGGCACGCGAAGACTCACGACCGGGCCGACCTGGACGAGGCCGTCACACTGTGGCGGACGGCGCTCGCCCGGATTCCGGGGGACGATGCCCGAAGAGCAGACTTCCTCGTGGATCTCAGCGACGCCCTGTACCGCCGGTTCGACGCCGAAGGCGACCCGGCCGGCCTCGAAGAGAGCGTCCGGACATGCGAAGCCGCGGTCCGCGAGGCGCCGGAGGGCAGCCCCTCGTGGGTCCGTGCCTTGTCCGATCTCTGCTATCGGCTGCGCCGCAGGTTCGAACACGGTGAAGATCTCGCCGACCTGCGGGAGTCGGTCCGCGTCGGGCGTCTCGCGGTCGCACTGACCTCCCTGGACGACGGCGAAGACGGGATCGTCACGTACTCGAATCTCCTGAATGCCGTCCTCGCCTGTTACGACGAGGTTCGCGACCTGCCGTATCTGGACGAGGCGATCGATCTCTGGGCGGCCCTCCTCGCGGCGACGCCGGCCGACCATCCGGAGCGAGGCCGGCGGCTCGCCGGCAAGCTGGATGTCCTCGAAAAACGCTTCGAGCACGCCGGGGACCGGGCCGACCTGGACCGGGTATTCGATGCCGCCCGCGAGTGCCTCGCCGCCGCGCATCCCGACTTCGGGCAGACAGCAGGGACGCTGCTGCGGGTCGCCTTCCGTCTCGACATCCGGGCCGACGAGGCCGACGGCTCCCTCAACATCGGGCTCGAACTCGACAACGTCCGGTTCACGATGCGGTCGCGCAGCGCGGCCGAACTCGACGCCATGGACACCCTCGTCGACCTGGCCAGATCGGTCGCACCGCAAGCTGCCGCCGATGAGGCCGACCGCGAGGTCCGCCGGGGCTTCCTCGCGATGGCGCTCACCACCCGGTACCGGGTCACGGGCTCGGCGGAGGACGGCGCCGAGTCCATCCGTGTGATGCGGGACATAGTCGCCGCTGCGGATCCGGGCGATCCGCAGTACAGCGCCTACCTGTCGAACCTCGGGGACACTCTGATCAGCAGGTTCCTGAGGGACGGCGACGTGAGCGACCTCGATACCGCTGTCGAAGCCCACGAGCAGGCGTACCGTGCCACGCTTCCGACCGCCCCGGACCGCACGGACTACCTCCCGAAGCTGGCCCTCGCTCTTCGACTCCGCTACGACGACCGCCGGAACCCGGACGACCTGGAGCACGTCGTCGCAGTCATCCGCGACGCGGTGGCCGAAGGGCGTCCGGCGCCGGACTGCCGGTCGGCGGGTCTGAGCACACTGGCCAAGGTCCTCGAATGGCGGTTCCGCCACACGATGGACCCGGCCGATCTGGACGCGGCGGTGGCCGCCGGGCGGGAGGCGGTGGATCTCGACGCCGGGAACGAGGCCCGGTCCACCACTGCGCCTTCACGCCTCGCGTCGGCACTGTTCGCCCGCTACGAACAGACCGGGAACGCCGCAGACCTCGACGAAGCGATCTCGACCCTGGGGACGGCCCTCGCGAACATGCCCGACGGCGACGAGAGACGCCCGTCCGAGCTTCACAACCACGCTGTCTACGTCCAGGCCCGAGCGCTGCTGACCGGCTCGTCGGCGGACTTCGACCGATCCGTGATCGAGCTGCGCGAAGTGACGAGCGCACGGTCGCCCGGCGACTCGACGCGCTCCCGGGACTTCTACAGTCTGGGGATGGCGCTGCGAGTCCGGCACTCGCAACTAGGCGACGACCTGGACATGCATGCGGCGGTCGAAGCCCACCGCACCGCGCTCCGGGGTGCGGCCGGGGATCCACTGATGCGGCCGATCGCCGCCGTCGGACTCGCGAACGCGCTCACCCAGGTCTTCCAGCGGACCGGCGACCGCGCGGTCCTGGACGAGGCGATCACCTTGGCCGCCGGGGCGGAGCACGAGTTCCCGGAGCACGGGGGCCTCGTCAACCGACCGCTCTCGACCCTCTCCTGGCTCCTCCGCATGCGGGTCGACCTCCCGGGTGATCCCGACCCCACGGACGTCACCGAGATGCTGCGGGTCAGCGAGCGGATGATCGACGCGACCCACCCGGGCTCCTCCGAATACGGCCTTCTCCTCCGGAACCGCTCCGTGGCGCTGACGACGGCCGCTCGGGTCGGGCGAGATGCGACCTTGCTGGACCAGGCGGTCGCCACCGCCAGGCAAGCCGTCGACGTCACCCGACCGGGGGACGCGCGCCGGGCCGAGTGGCTGTGGTCACTGGGTCTGATCCTGAGGCAGCGCCACAACGCCACCGGGAACCGCGCCGACCTGGAGGCCACCCTGGCGTGCTGGCGCGAGGCCGCCCGAGACCCCTACGGCGACCCGGACACGCTCGCGCGGTGCGCGGTCCGCGCCGGTCGGCTCGCGGCGCAGAAAGGCGAGATCGACGGAGCGGTCGCGGATTACGGTCTCGCGGTCCGGCATCTGCCTACAGTCGCCTGGCACGGGATGCGGACCGGGGTGCGCAGCGACACCCTTCGCGGATGGTCGGGTCTGGCCTCCGAAGCAGCCGGGGCCGCAATTGCCGCCGGACAGCTTGCGACCGCGGTCGAACTGCTCGAACAGAGCAGGTCGGTCATCTGGACTCAGGCACTGCACCTCCGCAGCGATCTCAGCGATCTGGCCGACTCCCACCCCGACCTGGCCGAGCGGCTCACGGCGCTGCGGACCCGGCTCGACGCCTTCTCTCCGATCAGCGAGCCGCACCAGCTGATCGGTCTGGCCGACGGGATCCAGGGTCCGGAGTTCTCTGCGGAGGCCGGCGAGCGCCGCCGGGATCTGGCCCGGGAATGGGACGAGACGGTCGAGCGGGTCCGCCGGGTCGAGGGGTTCGAACACTTCCTCGGGCCGACGCCGTACGCCGAGCTGAAGGACGCGGCCACGGGTGGTCCGGTGGTCATCGTGACCGTCAGCGGATACGGCTGTCATGCGCTGATCGTCCGTCATGACACGTCTGAACCCGAGGTCGTGGTGCTCCCCGAGGTCTCGATCCACGATGTGTCCGGCAAAGTCTCGGATCTGCTGTCCGCCGTCGGGGCCCAGACCGACCCGAGCGTTTCGTTCCTTGCACGTGAGCGGGCCCGGCACGTCAGCCACAACATCCTCGGCTGGCTGTGGGACGGGCCCTTGCACGTGAGCGGGCCCGGCACGTCAGCCACAACATCCTCGGCTGGCTGTGGGACGGGATCGTGGGGCCGATCCTGGAACGGCTCGGACACTCCGCTCATCCGCGCTCCGGCCGGTCTGCCGACGCGCCACCGCGTCTGTGGTGGTGTCCGGTCGGGTTGCTCAGCCTGCTGCCGCTGCACGCCGCGGGCCACCATCCGCGCCACAGGTCGGCCCCCGGCACCGGCGGAGCGTGGACCGCGGACCTGGTGGTCTCCTCCTACACGCCGACGCTGGCCGCACTGTCCCGCAGCCGGATCCGGCGCTCGGGGCCGACGGCGCGGCGGCGCCTCGCGATCGCGCTGCCGGAGACTCCCGGTCTGGCCGCGTTGCCGGCGGTAGCCGACGAGCTGGCCTGCCTGCGGCGGTATGCGGCGAGTCCGACCGAGGTGGTGAGTCTGGTCGGGTCGGCAGCGACCCGGCGGGCCGTCCTCGACGAGCTCCCGCGCTGCGACCGGATTCACTTCGCCTGCCACGCGGCCCAGAACCTCTCCGATCCGGCGGCGAGCTCTTTCAGCCTCCACGACGGTCCGTTGTCGGTTGCGGATATCGCAGACTTGGAACTCGCCGAAGCGGATCTCGCGTACTTGTCGGCATGTCAGACCGCTACGGGCGTCCCTGACCTCGCGGACGAGGCGATCCACCTCGCAGCGGCTATGCAGTTGACCGGCTTCCGGCACATCGTCGCCACCAGCTGGCCGGTCGGCGATTCCTCGGCCGCAGGCGTATCGGACCATTTCTACAGGGAGTTGACATCGTCCGACAGCGGCGCGGAGCCCGCCATCGCGCTCCATCGAGCCGTTCGCGCGCTGCGTGACAGCGATCCCACTGAACCCATGAAGTGGGCGTCGTACGCCCACTTCGGAACCTGACCCGTGCCAACCGCGAATCGGTGTATCCGTGCATCTGCACATCGGTGTATCCGTGTATCGGCAGAGGTGACCATGACCAATCAGCCCCAGTCTCCGATCCCCTACGAACAGACCTCGGACTACCGCTGGACGGAGGTCGCGTTCGAACTGTTGGAGTCGGGCGCTCTCACAGCACTGGTGATGACGAGTGACAACGTCTCCTCGGCCGTTGTCGAGGGCGCGTGCCCGCGCTGTGTGCACCACTTCACCGACCGGCGTCCGCTGACCGCCGTCACCAGCGGGATCGGCGGGAGCCGCGCGGGCGTCCAGGGAACCGGCGGCACCGGCCTGGTGGCGCCTGCCGGCACGTACGGCTACGGCGACCCGGTCGTCCTGGACGTCACCTGCTCGTGCGGTGCCGGGCATCCGGCCGGGGCATCCGGGGCCGCCGACTCGACCGCCGTCAGCGGCTGCGGTGCCAGCTTCCGTATCGAGCTCACCGCCGACCCCGCTCCGGCCGACGGACAGCCATGACCGGAATGCCACTGGGGCCACGCAAACCGGAGCGCCCGCCGACGCCCACGGACCTGGCCGAGCGCGACCGCTTCGCCGCACTGGCCGAAGCCTCCCTGCCCGCGGTCCGCGCCAACGCGGAAGCCTGGCGCAACGGTCTCGCCGCCTTCGTCACGCTGGTCACCACCGGCGCAGTGCTCAAGGGCCGCGATACGACGGCCCACCTCACCCTCGACTGGCGCATCGCGGTCACCCTCCTCATCGGCGGCGGCATCGCCCTCTCCCTGGCAGGGCTCTGGCAGGCCCTCGCAGCTCAGGCCGGCACCCGCGAGGGCATGGTGACCCTGGCGGAGATCCACCGCCGCCACGCATCGGTCGCGGCCTATCAGATCGCCCTGGCCGACGCCGCAGCAGCCCGGCTGAGGCGAGGCCGGACCATCGTCGCCGCAGCGCTGGTGTGCTTCCTCCTGGGCATCACCGCGACCTGGTGGGCCCCGGAAGCAGGCCCGGATCCGGCCGCGTACGTGAGGGTCACGCATGGCGGGACGTCGACCTGCGGGGCACTGAAGAGCGCTGATGGCGGGAGCGTGCGGATCCAAGTGGCCGGAACGGTGAAAGCTGTCGTGGTGCCCATGGAGAACGTCACCAATCTGCTCGTCGTGGCGCGTTGTTGGCCAGGAACGACCTGCCGCCGACCGGTACCGGCACTCTGATCGGCCACGGCGTCACGTCGACCACTGGCACGCAAGAGTTTCGAGAAGCCCCTGCGAGTAGTCATCGACTCAATGATCTCCCGCTCCTCCGGCCAGAACCTGACGACCGTCGGCGCCTACACCGGCATGGCTTCCCCCGCGCGAACCCGTCCTCCTCGGTCTCGCGGGAATCCGGACTCCCGGATATCGGCGGTGCCGCCGCCGTACTCTTGGAGTTTCCAGGGAGTGGCGGGGGTGGGCAGTGAGGCCAGGGGAGCTGATCGCGGGCCGGTACGAGCTGGTCGAGAAGCTCGGGCGGGGCGGGATGGGCGAGGTGTGGGCAGCGCGGGACCGTAGTCTCCGCCGTGACGTCGCGCTCAAGCTGCTCGACCTCGGCGGGGCCTTCCACCCGGACCTGCCTCGGCGATTTGAACGCGAGGCCGTAGCCGCCGCGCAGATCAACCACCCGAACGTGGTTGCCCTCTACGACCGGGGTGTCCACGAGGACCTGCTGTTCCTGGTCATGGAGAAGGTGGAGGGTGCGACGCTCGCGGATCGCCTCCGTACCGAGAACTCCATGACCCTGGCCCGTGCCCTGGAGATGGCCGGCGAGATCTGCGCGGCGTTGGTCGCCGCACACCGCGCCCGGGTCATTCACTACGACATCAAGCCCCACAACGTCATGATCACCCCGGACGGACGCGTCAAGGTCGTCGACTTCGGGATCGCCGGGTTCGTCCAGACCGCGTTCTCCGTGGCGCGCTCCTCCCAGCTGGAACCCGCCGGCACCGTGGAGTACGGCGCGCCTGAACAGTTCCTCGCCGAGCGCGGCGATGAACGTTCCGACCTGTACGCCCTCGGTGGCGTGCTGTTCGCCTTGCTCGCCGGTCGGCCTCCCTTCACCGGACACAACTGGCTCGCGGTCATCCGGCGCAAGGACGAAGAAGAAGCCCCACGTCTGGACGTGCTCCGCCTTGATCTGCGGCCCGAAGTGACCGCGCTCGTCGCCGAGCTGTTGCGACGCGATCCCGCACAGCGCCCCCGCTCGGCGCGGCAGGTCTACGACCGTCTCCAACAGCTGCGGGCGGACCTCGATCCAAGAGATGCGGGCAGACCGACTCCCCTGACCACCGTGGCACCACCGCATGCCGTGAGCGCCAAGGCCGCTCCGAGGATCCACGTGGCCCATGTGGCACGTCGAGACAGGTCGTTGGACAGAGGCAACTACAGATACCACCGAATCCGCGTCTTCCTTGAAGGGGATGACGACGGCGATCTCGATCGCGTCACCAAAGTCGTCTACCACCTTCATCCGACCTTCCCCGAGCCGGATCGCCTCGTCACGGACCGGACGACAGAGTTTGAATTGAGGATGTCGGCATGGGGAGAGTTCAAACTGACGGCAGACGTCCATGTGGAGGGCCGGCAGGCCCCTTTGAGGCTTGAGCGATATCTCAACTTCTGACCCTGCGGGACACCCGGTCGGGGGCGGGGAAACGGCCACGCCTCCTTCGGCCACGGCCCCGACCCGGTCGCTCAGCTAATCGGCGACACTGTCCGGTCGACCGTCGACGCCGAGCAGAGCGACATCCCGCTGATCGAGAGCGGGCCGCCGTCCCACCGGGACAGCACCAGGTCCCATGCGCCGCTGCTCCTCCGCCGCGCTGCGAACACTCCCGCGGCGGAAGACGAACAGGTCGGGTGACAGCGTCCTGACCCTCGGCAGCCCCGGAGTCTCTACTGGTCCGCCCGTAAGACCGGCGGACGGGGCACGGCCCTGCGAACGGGGTGCGACTGCCCCCTCTGTCAGAATCGCCACATGGCTGAACACAACACGGATCACGGCTACCTGCTGGACAACCAGCAATCAGAAGCAGGGGTCCGCTTCGGCGCCCTCAGTGAGTTGTTCGATCCGGTGACGTTCCGGCATGTCGACCAGCTCGGAATCGCTGCCGGCATGCGGTGCTGGGAAGTCGGTGCCGGCGCTCCGTCCGTACCCCTCGGGCTGGCCGAGCGGGTCGGCCCGGCGGGAACCGTGGTCGCCACCGACATCGACGTGTCATGGACCCGAGGCGTCGACGGTGGCGTGATCGAGGCGCTGCGGCACGACGTGGCGGCCGACCCGCCGCCGCCCGGCAGCTTCGACCTCGTCCACGCCCGACTGGTCCTGGTACACGTCACCGATCGCGCCGAGGCGCTGCACCGGATGGTCCAGGCGCTGCGGCCCGGCGGCTGGCTTCTCCTGGAGGATGCCGACCCGGGGTTGCAGCCGCTGCTGTGCCCGGACGGGTCCGGTCCCGAACAACGGCTCGCGAACCGACTGCGATCCGGCTTCCGCGCCTTGATGGCGGCACGCGGCGCGGACCTCGCCTACGGGCGAACCCTCCCCCGGCTGCTGCGCGAAGCCGGTCTTGCGGACGTGCAGGCCGACGCCTACTTCCCGATCACCTCACCGGCCTGTGCCGTCCTCGAGGCCGCGACCGTGCGGCAGATCCGCCGCCTCCTGGTGGCTGAAGGGCTTGCGACCGACGAGGAGATCGACCGCCACTTGGCGAACGTCGCCACCGGACGCCTCGACCTCGCCACCGCCCCTATGATCTCCGCGTGGGGACGCCGCCCGTAGCCCTCCCCGATCGGCTCTCACACACATCAGCCAGCCAACTGAACCGTCTTCCTCGCCCTGTTGGCGGCTCCCTTCCCACCCTTCGTACGATCGGGGCGCCCCATGGGCCTGCCCGTCGGCCCGACGGTGATCACCGGGTCACGTACGGAGCCGCTGAGCGTCCCGCCACCCTCCGGAGAGGGGTACGTCCCGACCCGGTCCACTGCCTTCGTCGGTTTCGTGGAGCGGCGTCTGCCGACGGTTTCCGGAGCTCGGCCGGAGGCCGAAATCTCATCCGCGCTCGCGGAGGTACGCCTCAAGCTCCGCAGCCCCGGTCAGCATCGCGCGCCCGCGGGCGGACAGCCGGCCACGCCAGTCGTGCAGGGCGGACTCCAGCGGCTCCAGCCCGCCGGCCGCCCGCACCTGGGCGATCAGCGGGGCGATCCGCTCCAGCAGGTAGCCACCCCGCCTGAGCTGATGGGCCAGTTGGGCATCCCGTACGTCGGCCTCGTCGTAGACGCGGTATCCGGTCCGTGGGTCGCGGCGCGGGCTCACCAGCCCGGCGCGCTCCCATTTGCGGAGCGTCGCGGGACGGATCCCGAGCTTCCTTGCCAGCGGTCCGATGAACGTTCCGCCGGGCCCGAACACAGCTGTGTCGGGTTCGGACACCGCCGCGTCGGGTTCGGACGCCGCGGTGGGCGCCAGGTCGCGGAGGGCGCTCTCCACGGCTTGGAGGGTCCGGCGGTCGTCGAGGAGTTGGGCGTGGCTCTCGTCGATGAGACGGAACGCCTCATCGACCGCTTCCTCGTTCACCGCCCGCATGATCGACGTCGCAGTGTGGTGGCCGTGGCCGGGCACCAGGGCGAGGAACGCGCGCAGGGCCTGTGCGTGGAGCGCGGTGTAGGTGCGGTAGCCGTGGGGTGTGCGACCGGCGGCCGGAAGGATTCCGGCCGCCTCGTAGTTCCTGATCGCCTGCGTGGACAGACCGTGCCCGCGGGCCAGGTCGACCGGCCTGAGCCGTTCACCGTTTTGAAGGTTTCGCGCCATGGCCCCGTCGATGTCATCGAAAAGTTTCAACCGAAGGTTCAACGATACCGTTGACTGCATGGCTACTGACATCAGAGATACCGTCCATGCCGTCGAGGCTGCCGCCGTCATGAGGCTGCTCCCGGCCCGGCCGCGGTTGCTCGCCCTGGGCGAACCCACCCACGGGCAGGACGCTCTGCTCGACCTGCGCAACGAGCTCTTCCGGCAGCTCGTCGAGCAGGAGGGATACCGGACGATCACGATCGAGAGCGACTGCATGATGGGCCTGGCCGTGGACGACTACGTCACTTCGGGCACGGGCACCCTCGACGAGGTGATGGAACACGGATTCAGCCACGGCTGGGGCGCGTCCGCCGCCAGCCGCGAACTCGTGCGCTGGATACGGGCGTACAACGACGGTCGGCCCGCGACCGAGCGGCTCCGCTTCGCCGGTTTCGACGGCCCGCTGGAGATCACCGGCGCCGCGAGCCCCCGGCAGGCCCTCACCGCACTCCACGACTGCCTCGCGGCCCGGGTGGACACTGGCCTGCTCCCCTGCGCCGCGGAAACGCTCGACCGTCTCCTCGGCGCCGACGACCGGTGGACCAATCCCGCCGCGATGATGGACCCGGCCCAGTCCGTGGGGCAGTCGGCCGAGGCCAAGGAGCTGCGGCTGCTCGCCGACGACCTGGTGGCGCTGCTCGACGCGCAGACGCCGCAGCTGATCGCGGCGACCTCGCGGGACGGCTGGGACCGGGCGCGCCTGTACGGGCGCACCGCCACCGGCCTGCTGCGTTACCACTACTGGATGGCCGACGCTTCCCCGAGCCGCCTGACGCGGCTGGTGGGCCTGCGGGACCAGATGATGGCCGACAACCTCCTGGCCCTCGCCGCCCGGGGCCCGGTACTCGTCCACGCCCACAACGCCCATCTCCAGCGGGAGAAGAGCACCATGCGAATGGGCGGGATGCCGCTGGAGTGGTGGAGCGCCGGTGCGCTGGTGAGCGCCCGGCTCGGCGAAGGGTACGCCTTCGTGGCCACGGCCCTCGGCACGATCCGGCACCAGGGAGTGGGCACGCCGCCGCCGGACACCGTCGAAGGACTCCTGTACGCGCTCCCCGAGGACCGCTGTGTCATCGACGTCCCGCAGCTGGCCACCGCCCTCGGCGACACGCGGCCCGCGCCGCGCGTGTCCCCCTGGTTCGGCTACTCCCCGCTGGACCCGGCCCACCTGGCGGACAGCGACGGCATCGTGTTCGTCAAGGATGTCCCGCAGAGCTAGGCCCTGTCGTCAGCGGCACGGCCCGTCCACCACCCACAGGCTGCGGGAGCGGATCACCCAGCTGATCGCCCAGGCGCGGGCGAGTGCGGGCGGGTGGGCGCGGCCGACGGGCCGGAGGCATTGTCACATCCTGCGGGCTGACTGGACAGCCCGATGACCGGTCGGTCAAGCAAGCGGCTTGCGGTATCGGACGTACTCGTTCTGCCGCCGGTACCCCACGCTCTCGCAAAGATCGTAGGACCGGTGCGGATTTGCCGTGCCCGTGAAAGCCGGGCGGGCGGTCGTTGCCCCTTGCTCGCGAAGGCTCCGCAGCCCATCAGCACGAGCACGCACGCCTCCACCTCCGCCTCCGCCTCCGCCTCCTGCAGGCGTATGCGGAGGTGGATGCCGTCGGCCCAAGCGTAGACGTAGCGGAGTCGGCTGGTGAACCGGTCAGTGGGGCTCGGAGAGCAGTGCGTTGAGCTCGGGGAAGGCGATGCCTTCGGCGAGGGAGTCGTAGGCGCCGGTACCGAAGAGCTCCTGCGCGGCGCGGCGCGCGGCGGCGTAGGCGGCTTGTGCCACGCCCGAGCCGAGACTGACGCGTGCCACACCGAGGGCGCCGAGATCGGCAACGGTCGGGGTGCCGGGGCCGGCCATGACGTTCAGCGGTACGGAGATCTCCCTGGCCAACGCCGTGATGGTGGCGGTGTCGGTGACGCCGGGGACAAAGATGCCGTCCGCGCCCGGGTCAGGGTCTCCTTCAGTCGGGTGTCGGGATCACCGAGCCCGAACAGGAACGTGTCGATACGGGCGTTGAGGAACAGGTCCGCTCCTGCGCGGTCCGCGATCTGCCGGGCCGCAGCCAGCCGCGACGCGAGCTCTGTCGGGGGCCGGGTGCCGTCCTCGATATTGACGCCGACGGCGCCCGCCGCGAGCACCCCGGTGACGGTCTCGGCAACTCCGGCGGCGTCCTTCCCGTATCCGCCCTCGATATCAGCGGTGACCGGAACCGCGACGGCGGCGACGATCCGGGCGATCAGCTTCAGCGCTCGGTCGCGGGTAAGGACGTCGCCGTCCGGAGAACCGAGCGACCAGGCGACCCCGGCGCTGGTGGTGGCGATCGCGGGGGCGCCCGCGGCCTCGATGACGCGGGCGCTCGCAACATCCCAGGCGTTGGCAAGCGCGAGGGGTACGGATGGAGTGTGCAGAGAGCGGAAGAGGTGGGCGTTGTTCAGCCATGTGATGGTCATGGGCGCAATCAAACATCGACTGCCACCCGCCGTCCGGCAAGAATCCGACATGGTCGTCGCCCTCGATTCGGACGGGCAAATGACTCAAGGAGCGGCACGACAGCCGTCCCAACACTCCTGACCGGACGCAGCTCATCAGTCAGCTCATCACTCCGCCGCCGGCGATTTCGCCGGAGACCTACGCGTACGCGGCCCCATCGGCGCCTGCACCGGCTCCCCCGGGGTGCAACCGCCATCGGACTGCTGTGCTGGGAGATTCGACGTGGCCGCTCGAATTTCCACGGCACACGCTCAAGGATCGGCCCTGTTCAATGCAACGTCGCCCGGTCCTCGGCCGAGTCGACCGTTGTCGACGGGATGACGAAGTAGGCCAATGCCGCGAGGACCGCCACACTCGCTGCGAGTATCAGAGTGCCGGGAAGGGACCAGGCCGCAATCGGGCCGGCAACGGACGCTCCCACGGCGAATCCAGTGATCTTCAAGCTGGCGCCAGTGGTGAAGATCTGGCCGCGCAGGTGTTCCGGGGCCTCCCGGTGGCGGACTGCGAACAAGGCGGCCAGTTGGGGCCCTTCGCCGATCCCGGCCATCAGTGCGGCCGCGATCAGCACGATTGGCTGACCCGACGCGGCCAAGGCCAACGCGGCAGCCTGGACAAGGGCACCGGCCCAGATGATTGTGTCGGGCGCGACCGAGCGCGGAAACCGCGCGAGCACGGCGTTGGCCATCAAGGCAGAAATCGCCGCGCAGGAGAGCAGCATCGCGCCACGGCCGGCTCCGCCCAGATCACGCTCGCCGAGCAGCGCGATGCAGGCCGTCAGCATGCCCTGAGCCGCACAGGAGACGGCCGAGCTGAGGGTCGCTCGGGCCAGAGACGGTCTCCTGACGATGACCCGTATTCCGGCAGCAAGGTCGCCGATCACCGAGATTGCCCGAGGGCCCCGCCTCCAACCGGGGTGGGCGGGCAGCATCCACGCGGCGGGCAGCGCCAAGCAGATGAGCCCCGCGGAGACCACCACGGCCGTCGGAGCTCCCAGCGCCTCCGCCATGCCGCCGGCGAGGGCCGGTCCGGCCAGACTCGCCGCACTGAACGTCATGGCATCGAGCGCGTTCGCCCGGGGCAGGCCGTCGCCCGGTACCACCCGGGACAGTTGAGCCGTCCATCCGCCCGACAGGGCCGGCCCCAGCAGCCCCGTGAACACGGCGATCAGGATCGTGACAGCGAACGGCAAGCGGCCGAGCCCCACGAGGATCGCCCCCAGACCAGCCGCGTACAGGACGAGGGCCACTGCCAGCAGGCGGCCCGGCCGTCCCGCTCTGTCGAGAAGCGCCCCGAGCACCGGCCCTCCTACTGCGGCGGAGAACGTGATGCCCGCGAGCAGCGACGACGCATCGGTGGACGATCCGGCCAGTGTGAATCCTGCGAGCATCAGTGCCGGTCCTGACATCTCGTCCCCGGCACGAGCTGCCACTGCTCCGGTGAGATAGAGGCGAAGTGAGTAACGCATTTTCATGCATAAGACGTTACGGAGGTAACTCAAAACTCAGCAAGATACGTTACATTGCTCGCGTGCCCTACAACATCGACGGCTGGTCCACCCGGCACTCTGTGCTGACCATGGCTCGGCGGACCGCCGCTCTGATCAACGTTCTCGACGACGACTGCCCCGACCCGGCCGAAGTCGCCGATGTGCTTCGCGCATACGGTGAGACAGACCCCGTCGACCTCACCGCTCGCGATGTCGCCGGCATGCGTACGTCTGCCGCCCTGCTGCGGGAAGTCTTCGCTGCCGAGACTACTGACGGTGCCGCCGTCGGCCTCAATCGCCTCCTGCAGGAACACACCGGACCGCTCCGCCTGACTTCACACGGGGGCAGTACCCCCTGGCACCCCCATCTCGACCCCGACGACGACGCTCCCTGGGACGAGTGGCTCCTCGCCTCGTCCTGCATGGCCCTGACCGTCCTCGTCTGGGACCGCCAGCGTCCGCCCGGCAGGATCTGCTCCTCACTCAGCTGCCGGAACGTCTTCATCACCCAAGGCAGCGGCCCGGAACGCCACTACTGCTCCCGCCGATGCGCAACCCGCGAACGGGTCGCGGCCCACCGACGCGCCCGCTCCGCCGAGCAGTCGAGCCAGACCAAGTAGGGCAGCCGAATCGGCCGGCAGCATGAGCCCGTCGGCCGGCTTCGATGCTGGGGGGCTGAAGTCCGCCATGGACGCTGTCCATCACGCGGGTGTCCCGGGTATACACGCCGAGGTGCGCGATGCCGGCCAGGTATGGCGCGGCGCCTCGGGGGTCGCCGATGTACGACCGGCCGCCCCATGAGGCCCTACATGCGGCAGCGCGTCGGCAGCATCACCAAGACCATCGCAGCTGCCGCGATCCTGCAGCAGGTCGAGAAGGGCCGGATCCGGCTCGACACACCGATCGGCCGCTATCTGCCACGTCTGGTACCCGGAGAGCGTGGAGAGAAGATCACGGTGCGGATGCTGCTCAACCACACCAGCGGCATCAGCGACTACCTTCCCCATGCGTTCCCGTCCCTCCAGGGTTTCCCCTCTCTGCCGGATATCTCGCCCAAGAGCCTGGACGACAACCGCTTCCGGCAGTTCCGCCCAGCCGAGCTGGTCGAGATGGGGCACATGGCGCCTGCCGCAGGCAGGCCCGGAGGCCTACGGGGTGTACTCCAACACCAACTACCTGCTCCTCGGCCACCTCCTGGAGCAGGTGACCGGCAACACGGCCGAGAAGTACATCACCCGGAACGTCATCGAGCGCGCTGGGCTCCGGCACACCACCTTCCCTGCCGGGCCTCGCATCGAGGGACCGCATTCGCGGATGTACGAGGCGCTGTACGGCTTGATAGACCCACCGCGCGACTACAGCGTCTACAACATGTCCTGGGTGGGGTCGGCCGCTTCTCTCGTATCGACCATGGAAGATCTCAACCGCTTCTACGGCAGGCTACTCGCCGGCAAGATCGTCAAGCCGTCGTCGCTGGCGCAGATGCAGCCCACGGTGCCGGTCCACACCTTGGAAGGGACGAAGACGATCGACTACGGCCTCGGGCCTGCACAAGGTTACGATCCCCGGTTGCGGCACGTTCTGGGGCCACGACGGCACGGTCTGGGGAGCCGGAACGATGTCCCTGACCCGCGCCGACGGAAAGCGACAGATGTCCGTCGCGGTCAATCTCATGAGGTGGAACGAGATGGACTCTTCGGGGAAGCCGCAGCACCACCCCATCGACGACGCGCTGTCTGCCCTGTACCGGAAGGCGATGTGCAGTACAAACGGTGTGCGCTAACGGAGAAGCCCAGGCCGAGTACACCGCGCAGGTCCCGGAGTTCGCTCGCCGAACGCCACCCGAGACGCTGACCACCGACCTGTCGGGCTTGTCCGATCTGTCCGCCTGTCACCTGCCTGCGCGGCCTGGTGCACGCCGAACAGCCTGTGTGTTCGACGCGGAGGAGGACGACAACCAGTTGATGGCCTTCATCGTGGAGGCCGACGCCAACGTCCACGCCGACTACGGACCGGGGCTCATGAGCAGGCCGCTGTCGTGCGGCGGGATCTACTGAGATCACGGCGGTGCCGGTGACACCCCGGGGTACGAGACCCGGGGCGAAGTCACCGCCGACGGCCGCGCCGCCGGCATCGCGGCGACCAGCATCCCGACCGACGGGGCAGCGACGAAGCACCTCCAGCGTGCCGTGGACAGGACCTTCTGGCGCTGAACCGCACCGCTCGGCGGCCGTCCGACGGGGCCGGAGCGGAGCCAGAAGCGTACGACAGGGGACGGCCACGGCGTGCCGGGGCGAAGTGGGCGCGCCTGCCACCGTTGCTGCTACGGCGTTGGCGGTGAGTCTCCTGGTGACGGGGTTCGCCTGTTGCAGAAATGCCGCGGAGCGAGTGCTTCTGGGGTGCTCCTGTCAGTACCTACCTGCTCAGGCCAGGGCACTCTCCGCCTGGGCGGCCAGTGCGGCAACGAGATCGGCTGCGGGTGGCAGATCGTTGACAAGGTCGACGCCCTCACCGGCCCATACCGGCAGCGGCGGCACATCGCCTCGCGCCACATCGGCCTGATAGGCATGTCGGACCTGTGAATCCTCGGCGAGTTCCGCCTCCCTTCCCCGCCAGCGGTCGAGGTAGGGATGGCCGAGGGTGCGAACCGTGTACTTCGTCGTCGACCAGCGGGCTCCCCTGGCGATGTCGAGGACGCTGCTGCGTTCCGTGTCCTGCCCGCGCCCGCGGACGATCGCCTCGGCGGTCGCGGGATCGACCAGGGACTCGGCCGTCGCCTGGAAACGGGTGCCGATGAGTGCACCGGCGGCCCCCAGTACCAGAGCAGTGGCCACACCGCGGCCATCGGCGATCCCCCCGGCCGCCAGCACCGGCACCGGTGCCGCCAGGTCCACCACCACCGGCACGAACGGCAAGGTGGCCCTCCCGCGCCGGGCCCCGTGTCCGCCGCTCTCCGTCCCTTGCGCAACGATGACGTCGGCACCCAGATCCACTGCCATCCGGGCCTCCTCCAGATCGGTGACCTGAACGATCACCGCCGCACCGGCTGCGCGGATTCGCTCGACGAACGGGCTCGGATCCCCGAAGGGGAGCATCACGGCCCGCGGGCCGTATTCCAGCGCCTGCTCGACCGCGCCGACACTGGCCGCCCAGCTCAGGAACCCAACTCCCCACGGTCTCCCGCTCCCAGCCACGATGGGCAACTCACGGGCCAGCCAATCCCGTTCCCCGTTCCCGCCACCCAGCAATCCCCAGTCCGCCCCCGCAGGAGACAGCCGCGGCCAGCGCTCCGCCCGCCGACCTTCCCATGGGCGCCCATGCGATCGGGTGCTCCACACCGAACAACTCCGTGAACGCTGTCGACCATGCCATGCCCGCCGTCATCGCCCCTCCCTGCGTTCTGGAGCACAGGCCAGGACACTGGCCCGTGCCGGAGAACTTTCGTGTCCCGAAGGGGCTCGTCCCAAGTCTCGGATCAACCTCTCCGAACCGGCAGTGGTCTCAGCCGGCCTGATCCGCCGACCTGGTCGAATTGCGGATTGCCGGCAGGACGACATCTCGTTCCACTGTGGCCTGATGCGTCAGTCGGATCAGGCCGCGGTTCGACCGGTCGCCGAAGCGAAGCCGAGCCACGTGTGCCGGTTGCCCGCCCAACACCAGCCCACCTTCGGCGCATCACGGTTGTCTCGGCCGTCTCGCCCGGTCCCGTTGCTGATCCACAAGGCTGGGGTTCGCGCGTCGAGCGTGCCGTTGGCTTTCCGCAAGCGGGAGCCGATGGTCATGAAACAGTGGCCCCGTTCAAGTGCCGCCGGCTGCTGGAGCACCCAGTGGATGCCCTCGATCAGGAGCAACGGAGTACGGTCTCCTTCGACGATGGCGGGCAGTGCCTCGTGAGGGCTCCAGTTCGCCATGTGATCGCCTCGGTCGAGGCCCTCCACCACATAGATTGGCTCGTCGGGTACGTTCACGGTCTCGATGGCCGAGAACTGATCGATATCGGGCATGTCCACCACGACGAACCCCGGCTTCCCCTGATGCCGAAGCAGAGGCGCGAGGGCCGACGCCGGAACCCGGTCCGGGCGGACCACAAGAAGGCCGGCACGAGCCCCGGTCTCTGCGGCCATGGAGCGCAGCTCGGCAGGCCGGAAGCCACCAAGTTCATGCACTCCGAGCTCGATCAATCGCTCTGCCTGGTCGGTGATTGAGGGAAGAGCGTGCAATTCGGCTGGCATGCGACTCCACGGAACGTCGAAACAGAACAAGTTGAACGTGCCCGCCTACAACGCGGCGGACGCCGGAATCGTTCCCCCTCCCCATAGCCAATGCCCGACAGCTGACGACGGACATCGCCGAGATCGGCAGACCCGCCGGCCCGCGTGGAAATATGAGCCCATGTGGTCGCGACTGCCGTTCGGGGACGAGTTACGGGCAGAGCTGGGCTCCCCCAGGCGCTCTCGGCGGCTGGGCAGTAGCCCGCGCTCACGTGTGTGGCGCGTGGACCTGGCCGGGGCGCCGGCGGTGGTGAAGCAGATCGTCGACGGTCCCGACGCCGAGGAACGGTATGCCCGCGAGGTGGCCGCATTGCGCCTCGCCGCACGGGCTGAGCCGCCCGTGGTGCCCGCGCTGCTGGGCATCGATCCCGGCGAGCGGGTGCTGGTCCTGGAGCATCTGGACCACCAACGCCCGTCCAGCGACTGGATCGTCGGCTACGCGGCGGCACTGGCCCGGCTGCATGCCGCTGCCCGAGCGCAGGACATCGGAGTACTTCCCCGCTGGCTTGGTCCGGACAGCGCCGACGTCGAATCCTTCCTCAGGCTGGCCGAGGCTCTTGAGGTAGCCGTCGCTCCTGGCGTGTCCGGCGAGCTCGACGACCTCGTGCACCGGCTCGGCCAGGCATCGGGGCACGCCCTTCTCCACGGGGATCCGTGTCCCGGCAACGACCTGCACACATCCAACGGGATCAGGTTCATCGACTTCGAACAGGCATCCTTGGGCAGCGGACTGGTGGAGCTCGCCTACCTGCGTATCGGCTTCCCGACGTGCTGGTGTGTCACTGCGGCATCCGCTCCGCTGCTGGACCGGGCGGAGACCGCCTACCGCACGGCATGGCGCACCGCAACCAGCACCGAACTCCACGGCGACCTCGCCGACGCGTGCGCAGGCTGGCTGCTACGAGGCGACGCGCTGGTCGAGAGGGCCCACCGCGGAACCACTGACCACCTGGCCCGGATCCGGGACCGGGACTGGAAATGGGGCACCGCGACCGCCCGGCAACGACTCGTCCACCGGCTCGGTGTCGTCGGCCGGATGACTGCCGACCGCCCCGACCTGAACGGCCTGAGCAGGCTCAGCACGGACATGCGCCAACGAATGCTCGATCGCTGGCCCACGCTCCCACCAGTCCCGTCAAAGCGTCCATAGACACCTGCTGATATCCCGGGTCGCGCGTACGCTCGGACCACAACTCTTGGCTATTCCCGCGGCCTTCGCCCGGTCGACCGGTTCACGGCGCGCGGTCGCGGCGGCCCAGGTCAGTTGGGTACTGAGACCTTGAGGTTCCCCCGAGATGCGGTGGCTGATGACAGAGGGTCAGATGAGACTCATGAGAGGAACATCGACCATGGCTGCTCCCAGGAAATACTCGCTCGAGTTGCGTGAGCGTGCGGTGCGGATGTATCGCACCTCGGAGCCGAAACCGCAGATCAAGAAGCTTGCCATCGACCTCGGCGTCCACCCCGAGGCTCTGCGCGGCTGGATCCGGCAGGCCGAGGCAGACGCCGGCGAGCGCGATGACCGGTTGAGCACCGACGAACACGCCGAGCTGGTGGCCCTGCGCAAGGAGAACGCCCAGCTCAAGCGGGCGAACGATGTCCTGCGGATGGCCTCGGCGTTTTTCGCGGCGCAACTCGACCCGACCCGGCCCAGGTGACCGCGCTCCTCAAGGAGCATCCACGCCTGGGAGTCGAGTGCGTACTTCGGGAACTACACATCGCCTCCTCCACCTACTACCGCTGGCGCCGCGCCGAGCGCGAGCCGTGCGAACGCGTGCGCCGGGACGCCGAGCAGATCAAGCAGACGGAGACGGTTGACCGTCCGGGTGCGGTCGGCGACCAGGTCGCTGCGGTAGCTGGTCAGCAGCTTCAGTTCGATCACTGCCTCGTCGCCGGGGCGGACAGTCTGCAGGTCCCTGCGCATGCGTGCCTGGTCCGCGATCACTCGGGCATCCCGGGCGTCGGTCTTGCCTTCGCCCCGGTAGCCGTCGGTTGCCCGGTTGACGACGCGTCCGGGGATGTAGAGAAGTTCCTGGCTGTGGTTGACCAGGAGCGCGATCAGCAGGCCGGGCTCACCGCCGGTCATGTCCACGGCCCAGGTGGCCTGCTCTCCGTCGGCGAGAGCGAGGACATCGCCCAGGAGCTGGAGGAGCTCCATCTCGTCGTTGGCCACGCGCCGCGACAGCAGCCGGTCGCCTTCCGTATCCACCACCACGCAGTGGTGGTGCGTCTTGCCGCAGTCGATCCCCGCCCATATCCGACTCATCGTGCTCCAGTCGTTCGCTCTTGCAGTTCGCACCACGGACGACCTCGCCGGCATTGCTCTACACAGCGACTTTCTCGTACTTCCCAATCGGCGGCCGAGTCGTCGTGGGGAGCCGGGCGGCCAAGCCACCAAAGCCACGGACGGCAGCGGCATGAAAGCCACACCCGGCTCCCCTGGGTGCCACAACCCTACGAATGGCTGGGGCGATCCCAGAAGGAAGGTAGAGCGGCATGACCGCACCGCCCGGCCGAGCTCTGCCTGGCACGGCTGGAGACCCGCCCCTCCGGCCCTCGGCCCCCTCGCGCCTGCCGATCAAACGACTCGCCGATCACTCATCAGCGCGACGAAACGACCAAAGGTCTCGTCCCCGGCGCGACTGTCGCCGAGCTCCGCGCACAGCACAGGGAACTCGGCCCACGCCTCGCCCGCGACGGCCCACCGCGCAAACCTGCTCCGCCCGTCGTGGATGCGCGCCTCGTCAACCCACTGGTCGAGGCCGTCGCCCATCGAGTAGACGAAGAAGTGCGCGTCCTCCATGGCCGGTGCCAGGAGGTTGATGAGCTGGTGAAGGTCGCGTATGTCGATGTAGCAGATGTCCGACAGCATCTCCAGGCAGAGGTAGTCAGCCTCCGGTGGCCCCAGGTCGAACTCCCATTCTCTCCCATGGACCTTCTGGTTGATCAGATGGACCGGCCAGGTCTGCCTGGGCATCTCGGCAGTCACCAGTGCCAGCGCTTCCTCGACCAAAGACCGCCATCCCGGACGTACTCGAACCAACGTCCTGTATAGGTCGGGCCACGGCGACACTTGAGGAAAACGCAACCGGAACCGCCCGTACCAACGATCATCTCTCCTGGTGACAAACGTCCCGGATAGCTCGACCGGATGAGGCTCTCTCATGGGCTGAGCATACGAGACACCGCCGTCGGAGCCCTGAAGCCCCGCATCCCGTCGGCAAGCCCTTCCGAGCCGGCATGCCAGGCTCGAGCACAAGGCTTTCATCAAGCCTCAGTGAGACACCGCCACCCTCACGCATCACCTGACCCACAACTCTTGACAATTGTTCCAACAAAGCCCTACTGGTTGAGTTGATCCGCGCGGGCCCCGTATCGGACCCTAGCGCCGGGCCAGCGCCAGCACGCTCAGACCGAACATCAGGACACCCAGGGGGAGATGGACCGACGGAACGTGAGCGATGCCGAGCACGACTTGAACCGAGGCGAGTACGAGGAAACCTGACGCGTGCCAGACAGGCCGGGGCGAGCCGCCGCCCGGCTTCCATGCCAGCACCGCCGCGAGCACATACAGCATCGACGCCCCGTACATCACACGAGCTCCGACACTGTGCAGCGTCTCTCCGAAGGACGAGGTCAGCAGCAGTCCGGCGGAGACCGCCTGAAGGAAGATGGTCAGGGTCTGCAGGGCGATCGCGACCTGCAAGAACGAAGAGCCGCGCTGTACGCTCGCCGTCGCCGTCTCCTGAGTGGCCATGTCGCAGTCCCCTTTTCCGCCCTCGGGCAGTAGATCGATAAGGTCTCACCAGCCCGACGAAGCGGGCGTGCGAAAGGTAAGGCGAGGGGGCGACCGGAAGCATGGGGACTGTCGGGACCAGCACGGATGAGATATTCGGTGGGCGACGCCAACTGATCAATGTCGCTTACCGGCTGCTCGGTTCGGTGACCGAGGCCGAGGACGCCGTACAGGATGCCTACGCACGCTGGTACGGGCTGCCGCGAAGCCGGCAGGAGGAGATCCTGTCCCCCAGCGCCTGGCTGACGACAGTGACCAGCCGCATCTGCCTGGACCTGCTCGGCTCGGCGCGGGCCCGCCGTGAACGCTATGTCGGCGCGTGGTTGCCCGAGCCGCTGCCCGACCGCACCGAGTGGGACCACGCCGGCGGCGCCGACCCCACCGGCCCTGCAGACCCCGCCGACCAGATCGTCCTGGACGAGTCGGTGGCCATGGCCTTCCTCGTCGTCCTGGAATCGATGACGCCCGCCGAGCGGGTGGCGTTCATCCTGCACGACGTCTTCCGGTACCCGTTTGCCGAGATCGCCGACGTTCTCGGCCGGACGCCTGCGGCCTGCAAGCAGTTGGCGGCCTCCGCCCGGCGGCGGGTGAGCGTCGCGCCCGCTCCGATGGCGGCGACCGGCCAGACCGACGTGGTGAGGCACGTCAAAGAGGCATGGGAGACCAAGGACATCGAAGCTCTCATCGGTCTCCTCAACCCGGCCGCAGTGATGACCGCCGACGGCGGCGGAATGGTCGGCACCGTTCTGCGCCCGGTCGAGGGCGGCACGCGCATCGCCCAGTACATGGTCGCCATTGCCGACAAGGCGCCGGGGCTGGAACTCCTGGAGCGGTCGGTCAACGGTGTGCCGGGCCTGGTGGCCCAACGCGCCGGCGTCGTCATGACCGTGGCCTCGTTCGATGTCTCCGACGGGCGCGTCACCCGGATCTGGGTGGTCCGCAATCCGGAGAAGCTGCGGCCGTGGGCGCGGGAGGGCTAGCCAGCCCTCGCTCGGCAGAGCGTGCAGTCGCCGCCAGCAGATGAGCGCGCATCCGGGCGGTGACGGGGTCGGCCGCGCTTGCCCTGCACCGGCAGTACGGCGCGAAGGAGTGAGATCAACTGGGTGACGTCGTCGCGGTTGCCGCCGGTCAGCATGACGGCGAGCGGGATGCCGGTGGCGTGGGTGATCAGGGTGGAGGCGGTTGCCGTGATGCTGGGCACGGGACGGGCCGTCACGAGCTTGGTGACGGCGTCGACGATGACCTGCCCGTTCGCGGAGAAGCGGGGTTCCGTGAGGAGGCGTCGACCTTCCTGTCCGAGTGCCCAGTTCAGCCGGCCGCGCGGGGACGGTACGGGCCCTGGCCGGTGGGGTCCAGGTGCCGGTGATCGCAGAGCTCGTCGCGAGGCGCTACGGCGCCTGCGCGGCATCCGGCCCAACGTCGGCACATGTTGGATCGAGCAGCGCCAGTCCGAACTGGATCACGCGATATACCGGAAGGCAATCGCCAACACCTTCGCCGCGCTGAAGGCCGATCCGGGCGTCCCGACCTGACCGCGCCCCGACCTACGGGCTCCCGCACGCCGCATATACCCACGAGAGTGAGAAGATCCCGCGCTGGGCGAAGAAAGCACCACATCGAGTTGCGCTCCACCCCGACCTGCCCGTCCTGGGCCGATCAACCCGTCCGAGGCACGTTCCAGGCCGCTGCGGCAGTTCACCGTCGTCTACAGGCGGCGTGCCGCAACAACCGCTGAACTGGTGGGAGTTGTGAGAACTTCGGTGGCATCCAGGGCTGGATGAGTGAGGAAGAACAAGCGGAGCTCATCCACTTCGCCGCCGAATCGAGGCGGCCAATGAGGCGAGGGAGTGAAGTCGTCCAAGATGAGAAGGCCACCGGGAGCGAGCTGATCGATGACTCCCTGGGGGTCGTCACGCTTGCCTCCGCCGTCGCAGAAGAAGACGTCGAACGGGGCATGCTGCTCAAGCAGCCGCCAGTCCCCAGTGAGAACGCTGACGCGCTTGTCGTCCGCGAAGACACCGGCCGCTCGACGGGCCAGCTCCTCGTCACGCTCCACGGTGACCAGGCGTGCACCGGCGCCAAGGCCGCTGTGCAGCCACGCGGTGCCCACTCCTGAGCCGGTGCCGCTCTCCGCAATGGTTCCCTGAGGTTTCGCAGCGGCGGCCAGTCTGAGCAATCTGCCCACTTCAGGGATACAGCTCTTCTTGAATCCCGCCTCGGAGGCGACACGCTCCGCGGCCACCACACGAGGCGGAACAGCACGTTCTGCCATGATCACACCGCTCCTTCATCGTGAACATGAAGCTATCCGCCAACAGAGGCGTCTGTACGGAGTTTCGCCCGTCCGGACCCGGCGAGGTTGCCCGGTCAGAGTGTTGGGCCGTATCCGCGAGATCCCGTCCGGGGTGTTGGCTTCGGAAGCTCTTCGGGTTGCCGCGGCGATTGGTTGCATGACCCGAGACGCTCAAGTGTACGGACCGCTGAAGGCATGGATGATCACTACGGTCAACGAGGCAGCCCCAGCTCGCCCGCACGTAGCCCGGCCTGGAAGCGGGAGCCCGCCTCGAGCTTGGTCATCAGCTCGGCCACGCGTCGTCGGTAGGTACGCAGCGAAACACCCAGCCGTTTGGCCGCCGACTGGTCGGTGAGTCCCGAACCGAGGGCTTTGAGGATCATGCGGCCGTCGGTATCGAGATGAGGGACGTCGCTGCGCAGATAGGTGTCAAGATCGGACGACTCGTCCCAGATTGCTCCGAACAGCGAATGGACCCCGTCGACCAGGATCTGCGACGTCGTCACGGTGTACTCACGCCCGGTGGGAGTCTCCCGGCCGGCGAGGATCATCACCCGCCGGTCGATGAGGATGGTCTCGTGCGGCAGCGGTGAGCTGCTGATCCGTACGAGAGCCCCCTCCTTCTGTACCAACCGCAGGTGCGCGCGGGCCTCCTCCTCGGCGAGCGCTACCGGGCTGAGCAGCTTTCGAGCAGCGAAGCCCGGGGATTCCGTGGCACGCATCCGGCTCTGGATGGCCGCTCGGGCCTCCGGTTGTGACCAGGTCTTGAGGTCCCTGGCGGCACACAGGAACTCGCTGTGCGCGGACTCGAAGAGGTGACCGGCACGCGCGATCAGTTCTGCGTCCCCTTGGACTGAAAACACGGGTTCGTTCCGCATCCCTCCAGTCTGGCAGCAAGCTGCCGCGAGCTCGCCGACCCTTGTGGCGGCGGACACCATGAGCCTCATGACGATCAAGACCTTCTCCCTCGGCGGAGACCTGGCCATCAACCGGCTCGGCTTCGGCGCAATGCGCCTGGCGATGGGGACCTTCGACGGTCCGCCGCGAGCCCCGGAGAGCGGCATCGCGGTACTCCGGCGCGCCGTGGAGCTGGGTGTGAACCATATCGACACCGCCGGCTTCTACGGCAGAGGAGAGGTGCGGGCCAATGAGCTGATCCGTACGGCGTTGGCCCCTTACCGTGACGACCTGGTCATCGCGACGAAGGTCGGGCCGCTGCTCGGGTCCGATGGTGTGCCGAGCGAGCAGGCGACGCCTGATCAGCTGCGCGGCCTGGTCGAGTCGGATCTGCGCTCCCTCGGGCTGGACCGACTCGACCTGGTCTATCTGCGAGTGGGCGGGATGACCGGGCCGGGTGGCGAGTCGATCGCCGAACGGTTCGCGGTATTGGCCGAGCTCCGGGAGGAGGGGCTGATCCGGCACCTGGGTGTCAGTAATGTCGACGCCGTCCAGTTTGCCGAGGCCCGGACGATCGCACCCGTCGCGGCGGTGCAGAACCAGCACGCCGGTGAGATGGGGCTGCTCGCGGAATGCGCGGAAGCGGGCATCGCGTACGTGCCGTACTTCCCGCTCGGCGGTGGCGGAAACCCACTCGACGCCGAACGGCTCGGCAAGGTCGCAGTACGCCTGGGCGCGACCACGGCACAGGTGCAGATCGCCTCGCTGCTGGCGATGTCTCCGTCGGTGCTGGCGATTCCGGGCACCGGTTCTCTCGACCACTTGGAGGAGAACCTCGGGGCCGACGATCTGAATCTCAGTGACGAGGACCTGTTCGAACTCCGAGGCTGACCGTTCAACTCCGGAAGTCGGCTCGGCAGCCACAGCACCGATCACCGACTGGCCGACTGTCCTCGACACGTCCAACTCGCGCCGTCTTCCCCGGTGTCCGGGCAAGTAGACGTACGGCCGTGATCCGTACGTGATCAGCGCCTCGTAATCTCCATGGCCAGGGGATTCACGGGATGAGCGGTCAAGGCGGGGGCAGCACATGACATACCGGCGCGCGGCGATTCCGGCACTGGTGGGAGGGCTGCTCCTCACGGCGCTCCTGTGGTGGGCGGGGGCGAGTACGCAGGCGCTTCACCTGCCAGGTACCACCGGTGTGATCGGCGGCCGGGACGCCGCCGAGCTCGAACATTGGCTCACCCCTTGGTCGTACGACCCTCCGGCCTCGGTTGGGTTCGGGGCCGAGGTGTCCGGCGGGATCGGGGACGCGGCCGGGAACGGCAGCACCCGCTACCTCGCGCTGTACACAACCGCGCTGCAGATCCGGTTCGCCGCGGTCTTCGCCTTCTTCGTGCCCGTGGCGCTGCTCCTGATCCGCAGGCTGCCACCGGTGCACGGCAGGATGCCGGTCGCACTGCTCGCGGTGTGGGCCTGGGGTCTGATGGCCGGGACCCTGGCGGTGACCGTCTCCGCGCCGTGGCTCATCGCCTCGCAGGGGCACGGCAGTTACCGCTTCCTGCCCCAGCTGGCGAGCGTGATCTCCTCCGGACGACAGGCCCTGGTGGCAACCGCACTGGTCGCGGCAGTGGGGACGGTGCTCGTCGCGCGGGTCACCGCCAAGGGAGCCGGTCCACTGCCGCAGGAAGCCGTCCCGGCGCGCGCCGCCCGCCTGGCCGCAACCGCCGGGACCGCGGTAATCGCACTGTCCCTGGTGGTCCTCTCGTACCAGGAGGTCGCCGCCGCCCTCCAGACGGTCTCCCCCGGCAACGGGCTGTTCGCCGAACCGGGTGATCTCCTGCGCCAGTGGTTGCTGCTCGGCGCCTGGTCTAGCCCGGCGGGGACGCCGCTCGGCGACTGGCTCCTGTACCGGGCTGCCGACATACTGCTGCTCGCTGTGGTGTGGTGGGCACTGCGGCGGCTGCCCGGACTGCTCACCCGGACCACCGTCCCGGCGATGGCGGCGGGCGCGGTCTGCGCGACCGTCCTCGGGCTGCTGGCGAGCCAGGTGCTGCGGCTGGCTACGGACGGTGTGGGCCTGCGCTGGGGACTGCTGCAACTGTCCGCCGGCATCGGTGACGGCGTCCCGGCCGCCCTGACCTGTGGGTTGGTGGCGGGCGTCGTGGCTGCCGTGACGCTGCGGGTGGCCATGGACCATACTGAAACGGTCGATGCCACGGCCTCCGACCCGAGTTCCGTCCGACCCTAGGCAGCGTCTTCAAATGATCTTGGATGGTGGATCACGGGATCGTGATGCGTCGTCATGAACTGTCCGATACCGAGTGGGAGTTCGTCCGGCCGCTGCTGCCTGAGCCGTTGCGAGGACGGAAGCGGGACGACCACAGGGTTCTGAACGGGATCGTGTGGAAGTTCCGGACCGGGACGGCCTGGCGGGACGTGCCCGAGCGTTACGGTCGGTGGGCCACGCTCCACACCCGTTTCCGCCGGTGGGCGGCGGACGGCACGTTCGAGCGCATGCTCCGGGCCGCCCGGGCGAAAGCAAACGCAGCGGGCGACATCGAGTGGCTGGTGTCGGTCGACTCCACGATCGTCCGGGGCCACCAGCATGCTGCCGGGGCCCGAAAAGGGGGGCTCCACGACCCGGCACTCGGCCGGTCCCGGGGCGGTCTGACCAGCAGGATCCACCTGGCCTGCGACGCCCGGGGCCGCCCGCTCGCCTTCGTCGCCACGGGCTGGAACACCGACGACTGCACCCAGTTCACCACAGTGATGGAAGCGATCCGGGTCCCACGCATCCCCTTCACCCGCCGCCCCAGGTGCGTCGCGCACACGGGACAGGACCACCGCTCCAGCGTGGGCCAGGGGGTAGGGGTCGTAGGGCTCTCCCGTCGCTTCGAAACGAAGTTGTCCACACAGGCAGCCGCCGGTAAACACCTCTGATGTGGAGTCGTCGGTCATGGGGTTCCCTCGCTGTCGGGGTGGTGGCCACGCGTCGCCGGGTCGCAAGAGGGCGGGTAGGGCTGCGTAGTGGGTGGCAGCCTGGCACGTCGGCCGGGCGGCGGGGCTGTAGCCGTGCGGAATCGGGCCATTGCCGCCACCGTGACTCCGCGCGGCGTGCGCCGTCGCCGCGCAGTTGCTGCACGGGGCGGCCAGGGTTTCAGGTTGGCCGGAATCCCTCGGAAGAGACGGCCGAACGAGCGACCATCCCTCGAACGAGGGCGTTTCAAGGGCCCCACCCCGCAACGCATGGGATCGGCCCCGAAATTCGTACAGGCGTCCCGCGTTGCCCCCACTGTCACCCGTTACGGCGAGCCAGAAGCGCCGTTTCTAGAGCATCCGTGCCATTCGATGGCCTGCTGGAGGACTCGATGGATCCTGTACCCACTCCCGCACATCAGCCCCTCGGAATCGAACGACGGCGGGCCGTCCCGGCTTTTTCAGCCCTTGGGGCACGGCGGGTCGGTGCCCTCGCCCGCCGTTCAGCTGGATCGGACACGAGGTGAAGGGCATGAGCGAGGAGTCCGTCGACCAGACACCGGCCGACATCGGGGTCTCGGAATCCGAACGCCTCCTGTTCGGCGGAGAGCTGGCCTACGACATCGGCTGGAGCCGGCATCAGGGGGCGTGGCTCGCCCTCGATCTGTGGGCGATGGCCCGTACGCTGCCGAAGCTGGTCGCCATCGCCGTCCGGCTGGCGCACCAGGCTGACGCGCGGGCGCTGCGCACGGTGTGGTTGGCCGAGTTGGGCCGGGGTATCGCTCAGGCTGTTGGTCTGGTTGCTGTCAACGCGGTCCTGGGGCACCTGCTGACCGGCGGTTCGACTGTGGAGCGGCTGGAGCGGGCCGTGCCGGCCCTGACCGCTGTTGCCCTCACGGGGGTGATCGGTTCGTTGCTGCGGTCGGCGTCGACTTCGGCGACCGGTGGGCTGGAGCCGAGGGTGCAGCGGGTGGCGACCGAGCGGTATCTGTCGCTCGTGGCCCGGGTAGAGCTGTCCGCGATCGAGGATGACGAGTTCCACCGGTTGCTGGACTCTGCCGGTTACGGGGCTGACTCGGCGCGGCGGATGGTGAAGTACTGCACGGCGGTCCTCAGCTCGTTGATCTCTTTGGTCGCTGCGGCGGGTGTGCTGACGGTTCTGCACCCGATGCTATTGCCGTTGCTGGTGGCGATGACGCTGCCGAGCGCGTGGAGTTCGCTGACGATCGCGAAGATGCGGTACGTCTCCTTTCATCAGTTCGTTCAGCATGCCCGAGCCGGGCAGTTGCTGGGGCGGCTGCTGATCGATCAGCAGGCGGCCGCCGAGGTGCGGGTCCACGATGTCGGCCCGTTCCTGCTGACCCACTTCCGGGGCATGGCGCAGACCAGTGAGCGTGAGCAGACTCGTCTGGCCCGCGAGTCCGCACGCAAGGGGCTGATCGCCGACGGCGCCACGGGTCTGGCGACGGTCTTCACCTATGGGGTGCTGGGTGTCCTGCTGTGGACCGGGAGGATGGACCTCTCGGTGGCCGGTACTGCGGTCCTCGCGATCCGTACCGGCTCGGCAAGTCTTGACCAGTTGGTGCTGCAGGTCACCGACCTGCACCAAGAAGCCCTGTTCGTCGCCGACTTCGAGAAGCTGTGTGTGGAGGCCACCGACCGGGCCATCCCCACGACCGGGCTCGACCTGCCGGAGCGGGTGCAGGACATCCGCTTCGAGAAGGTCACCTTCACCTACCCCGGCAGTACCGCCCCGGAGCCGTCCCTGAGCGACGTCGACATCACCATTCCGGCGGGGAAGACGATCGCCCTGGTGGGGAGCAACGGCAGCGGCAAGTCGACGCTCGTGAAGCTGCTGTGCGGCCTCTACCAGCCGGATCCGGGAAGCGGACGCGTCGTATGGGGCGACGTCAACACTGCCGAGGCCAACCGGTCCCAGATCTTCGGGCGGGTCGCCATGGTGGCCCAGGACTTCTACAGGTGGCCGTTCACCGCGCGGGTCAATATCGGCATCGGCCGATCCTCCGGCCCGATGGACGACACCGCTATCGAATCTGCTGCCGCCTATGCGGGCGCCGATGAGGTCCTGGCCAAGCTGCCGCGGGGTCTGTCCACTCTCCTGGCCCGCGGCTACCGGGGCGGGCACCAGATCTCCGGCGGACAGTGGCAGCGTATGGGGATCGCGCGGGCGCGGCTGCGCGCCGCCGAGGTACTGATCGTCGACGAGCCCACCAGTGCGCTGGACGCGGTGGCTGAGCAGCGGGTCTTCGACCAGATCCGCAATCTGGCCGGTCAGGGCCAGACGGTCATTCTGATCACACACCGGCTGCACTCGGTGCGCCACGCCGACCTGATCTACGTACTTCACCAGGGCCGGGTCGCCGAATCCGGGACGTTCGACGAGCTCATGGACCCGGAGACCGGCACGGGAGCGTTCCGGGACGCGTATCTGCTGCAGTCCCGCGCCTACCACCCCACTGTCCCCGCACAGCGCAGCGGGGCGAAGGACAACAAGCCTGCCGGGGAGGGTGTGTGAGACCGCATCGCCCTGACGCTCAGCGTCCCGGCCCCGGCTCCGGCTCCGCCCACGCCGGTCCCGTCGCTCCTCGCCGTTCCAGGACGCGGCCGGCATCCCACGATCGGTGCCACTCCGCTTCCGCAGTGTTCCCGCCCGCGCTCACCACCGGGAGCGCTTGCCGGTACGACCGCCTGTCGCCCGGTGCCGCTCCCCGTTCCGCGCGCGGGAGCCTGCCCGAAGCTCCACCCAACTCCCTGCGTCTAGGCGGTTATATCTTGAACACGTCCCCGTCCTCTCAGCACGCGAGCACTGCCGTCCTGATCGACAACGGCCGCGGCGAGTATCTCCTGCACCTGAGGGGCGCACACAAACCGATCTGCGACCCGGGCACCTGGTCCCTGGTCGGCGGCGGGCCCGAGCCCGGCGAGACCCTGGACGAAGCGATCGCCCGCGAGATCCTCGAAGAGACGGGGCTCGTCCTCCGCGGCATCACCCCCTACACGACTGCGAAGGCCGACGGCCCGAACGTCACCGAGGGGAACATCCAGGTCTACAAGGCCCGCTGGGACGGCGTCGCCCACGATCTGCCCGTCACCGAAGGGATCATGTTCGCCTGGTTCGACGTCGCCACCATGGAGCAGCTGTCGATGTGCCCGTGGGCTCATGAGGTGATCAAGACCCACCACGCCGAGCACCCCGCTCCGCCACGGTCCGGGCCACGGGACGACGCCGGTCAGGACGGGGCGGGAGCGGTGAAGAACGTGATCGGCGCGCACCTGTTCCTGGAGCGCGACGGCCGTACTCTCCTCGGTCTGCGTCACCCGGGTGTGAAGTTCGCAGGCGGGGAGTGGCATGCCCTGGCCGGTCATGTGGAAAGGGAGAGCGTTCGCGCGTGCCTGGTCAGGGAGGCGTATGAGGAGGCCGGGATCGTCATCAAGCCCGCAGACCTCACCCTGGCGCACACCGTGCACCTGCTCGACGATCACGAGAACGCCGAACCCCGGATTCAGCTGTTCTTCCGGGCGAGCCGGTGGTCCGGAGAGCCGGAGGTCCGCGAGCCCGACAAGTGCACGGCCTGGCAGTGGTGGCCGCTGGACGGCCTGCCGGACCCGATGGTCCGCTACGCCCGTGCCGCGATCGACGGCATCCGCACCGGCACCGCGTACACCGAGCTCGGCTGGGCGCCCGCAGTGCCTGCCACCGGCGGCAGGTGAACCGCAGTGAAGGCCGAAATCCGGCATGGCCGACTCAGTGGCCGAAGGCCAGCTCGCCAACGCAGCATCGGCGCGTCTGGCGCTGGTCGAACGCCTGCAAGCCGATGGTGTGTTGACCGATCCACGCCTGCGGGACGCGCTGTCGCGCGTGGACTGCGGCGCGCTGATGCCACGGGCGTACGTACGGCGTAGCGAGCAGGGCAGCGAGCCGATGGTGTGGGAGCTGCTGGACGGAGCACACCCCGAGGACCGGTCCGAGTGGCAGGAGCTCGTGTACTCGGGCGAGTCGGTCCTGATCCAGCGTGACGGCGAGCTGCTGGAGGGGCAGGTCCGCGGCGTCGTGAGCGGGGGCCGGATGACGGCGATGTCGACGCCACCCCGTACACCGTGGAAGTCCTGCAGAGGATGCGGATCGCTGCCGGACACAGGTACCTGGACCTCGGAACCGGGCCGGGTGTCTCGCTCGCGCTCGCCGCTGCGCTCACCGGGCCCGGCCGGGCGGTCGGTGTCGAACGGGACAAGCACATGGCCGCGTTCGTACAGAAGAATCTCGACCTGGTCGGCGTCGGCGCGAAGGTGGTGGCCGGCGACGCGCTCGACGGGCACGCGCCGCGGGCGCCCTACGACCGGATCCATTCCGGGATCGGTGTGCCGTGCCTGCCGTCGGCGCGGGTGGACCAGCTCGCTCCCGGCGGGCGGCTGGTGACCACGTTGGCGACGCGGACGCCGAGCTGGCCGGGGCAGTGCCAGGTGACGCGCACGACGGAAGGGCGCGTCGAGGCTGTCCTGGAAGGCGGGCCTCGCGGCCACCGGCCCCTGCACGGGTACACCTGGCTCACCGCCCAGCACCACCTGACCCGGATCGCGGAGAGCCCCGGGCTCTCCCGCACCACTGCTCTCACGCCGCCCGCGGACGAGGCGTACGGGTTCTGGCTGTCGGCCGCATACCTCGTCCCAGGGGTGGTCCGGCACTTCCAGGCCGACACACTCACCGTGATCGCACCCGAGGAGAACTCCTGGGCCGTGGCCAGTCCAGGCGACGGCACCGTGCGCGTGCTCGGCCCCCGCGATGTGTGGGCCGAGCTCGAAGAGATCCACGCCCCCTGGACACGCGCCGGGGGCCCCGACCGGTTCCATGTCGACATCCCGGCAGACGGAGGGCACCAGCACGTCGCCTCCAAGACCGGCCCCGGCGCCCTGGACTGGGTACTGCCGCCGCTCACCGCTGTACCCGGGCAGGCCTCCCCTTCCCATACCGAACAAGGAGAGTCGTGAACCTGTTCAACTCGGCAGCGCCCGACTACGCCCGCTACCGACCCGGGATCCCAGACGAGGCCATTCAGCTCCTCGCCCGGACCCTGGAGGGCATCGACCGGCCGACGCTGCTCGATCTGGGCTGGGGCACCGGCCAGGTAACCGTCGGTCGGCTTCCCGCCCTTGCGCAGATCGGTCGCGTGGACCTCGTCGACCGGGCCAAGGACACGCTCCGCGCAGCTTCCGAGCTGCTCCGGCCACTGCTCGGACAGTCAGCTGCCGCCTACCAAGTCGTCGCCGCCGAAAAGTTCACCGCCCCGTTCGCCGGCTACAGGGCTGATCTGGTCACCTGCTCCCGGGCTTTCCACTGGATGGACCGTCAAGCTGCCCTGGCGATGGCCGACCGCGTCACCACCCCGGGGCGGCGGTCGCGGTCATGGGCGACGGGAGCCTCTGGACATACGAGGCGGAATGGAACTTGGCCCTGAAGGAGATCATCCAGTCCTACCTCGGCACTGAGCGGAGGGCAGGTACGGCCGGCATGTACGCGAACTCCTCGAACGAGGCCGCCGCACCCTGGCCCGGCTCCGTGCCACGGGCCGCCTGTGAACACCACACCCAGCGCACCCGACCAGTTGAGGAGCAGCACCGTGGGGTACGTCGTCCGCGAGGAATGGCACAAGCATTACACCGACGGGAAGAACTTCCGGCAGCTGGGTGAGGCCGAGCGGGCGCTGCTCGCCGAACACACCCCTGTGCCGGACGGCGGCGCACCGCTGCGCTCCGCAGGGTCGCCGAGTCGATCGCCCCAGCCCTCCAAGAGGGCGGCCAGGACGAACGCGGGCGTATCCATGGCGACCTGCACCGCGAGAACGTGATCGCGCTGCCCGGCGGCGGCATCGGCGTCATCGACTTTGATGACTGTGGCGAGGGTCATTTCCTGATCGACATCGCAACCGTGTTCTCGTCCGTCCACCGGATCGCGCGGACGAAACCGGGCACCTACGAGGAGTTCGCCCGCGCATTCCTGACCGGCTACACCCAGGTGCGGCCCCTGCCGGCCGACTTCGCCCGGCTCCTGGAGCCCTACCTGCTGCTGCGCGATGCCTTCATCCTCAACTTCGTCACCGCTGCAGCACCGGTCAACGCCGTCGTCGCCTCATGGGGACCGGGACGCATCGCCGGCAGCGTGGCGAACATGCAGGCGTACGTGGAGGGGCGCCCCTACCCGGGCACTCTCACCTGTGACCAGTCCTGAGCTCACTCAGGTCGGAAAGGTGCTGGGCTGCCTTCGCCGCGGACGCGGACGGGTGACCGTCCCGGCCGTCGCGCGGGTCGTTGGTGCTGCACCACGTGGGCAGGTCGCTGCCGCAGAGCACCGCAGCGCTCAGGCGGACCTATACCTGACCTGGCATCGGCTCGGGTTCGGGAGCGTCGGGGATACTCTCGAACGTTCGGGGCTCGCAGACGTAGGGCGTGCACGAGGGATCCTTTCGCGGAAAGAGACGCTGCGAACCCGGCCGGTCATTCTGACGGGTTATGGCGCGTCGGGTGGAGCAGAGCGGACACCTGAGTGGCCAGTGCGTCGATGTCGATGTCGTCGAAGCGGGTGGTGTCCACGGTCAGGACCGGCCCTGGCAGGTCCAGAGGCTCGTAACGGCCCGCCAGGAGCTCTCCGCGGAATTCGTCGACGTTCTGGTCGTCGCAGTGGCCGGGATGACGCTCGGCGGAGGAAGCACGGGCGATGAAACGGGTGAGGAGGGTGACGCCGTCCGTGCTGCACTGGATCTGAACGACGCCGGCGCCCGTGGCACCGAGGAGCTGTTGAAAGTCCGGGCTGGAGAGCGTCCGGCGAAAATTGGACTCTGCCAGGCAACTCGTCCCGGCGCCCAGGGTGTCGGAGAGCAGAGAGAACAGCACAGCCACGGACGCGGCGCCGAGCTCTTTGGACCGCTGGCGGTCCGACCACCCGAGAGTGTCGAAGAGGGGCTCCTTGATGGCGTCGCGGCTGTACCAGGGCAGGGCCAGGCGGGTGGCGAGCCGGCGTGCCAAATAAGTCTTTCCGGTACCGGGAGGGCCGGAAACGATAACCACGGTAGGCGCAAGCACAGGATGTCCTCCCGGGACAGTGCGACAACGAGATCGGCCGGCGTCTGCACCTGCAGCCAGTCGCCGGTGAATCCGCGGAACGCTACCGCTCCCTGGGATACGAGTGCTGCCAGTGCGCGAGTATGACTGATCGGCTCCGAACCTGCCCCATCAGGGACAGGATCTGAGAGGCGATCAGGTGGGAGTCGACAACTTCTTGACTTGGCTTCCTGCTTCGTCGCGCTGTGCCAGGACGTGTCCTGGTCTGATCTGCGCTCCACAGGCTGCGACCGCCCTGCCATCGGTCGTTCCCACGTTCGTCGCGGCATCATGGTCCCGGTCGTGCACCGCACCTGCAGGCGGCACACGACCATTCCCGGATGTACCGGGGGCTTGGGGACGGTCCTGGGCCCGCACTCCGAGCAGACCTGGCTGGTCGGTTCGAACCGGCCGACGCGCTGCTGGCCATCCCACGTGGCGAGGCACCGGGGCCCGGGATGTGAAGGCTTGAGATTCTCCTCACGCGTTCCCGCGCTGAAGGCGGAACTACCGGTGTACCGTCAGGGGCAGCTGTCATGGTTCCGAAGTACTGGTCGCCCGTGAACGTTCCCACGGGCGTTTCTGCTGTTCAACGTCTCTGAGGACCAAGGCGATCACCTCCGGTCCCCGCACGGTGCGGGGACCGACTACCAGTCCCCTTGGAGGGCAAAATGGCCAGCGGAACCGTCAAGTGGTTCAACTCGGAAAAGGGCTTCGGCTTCATCGAGCAGGACGGCGGCGGCCCCGACGTCTTCGCTCACTACTCCAACATTGCCAGCTCCGGCTTCCGTGAGCTCCAGGAAGGCCAGAAGGTGAACTTCGACGTCACCCAGGGCCAGAAGGGCCCGCAGGCGGAGAACATCACCCCGGCCTGAGCAGCTTGCACCTGCACGGCACCCGCCCCGCGACAATCGCTGGGCGGGTTCCGTGCGTTCTGGAGCCTGCCCCCGCCAGAGCACCTGCCGCCGGCAGCGATGCCCATGCTCGCGCGAGCAAGAAGGGCCTGCTGATCCAGCAGTTGACGAGCCGCCCGCCGCCGCAGGCGACCGCTGGCTTCCCGGGGCTTGCGAGGCTGCTCGCCCCAGACAGCTGTCCCCCGAAGAGGAAGTGGGCGGCAGCAGATCTCTACTCCGCGCGCGGGCCGGGAATGACCGCACTGGCCATGACCAACACCGCCTCGCTGACGATCCAGACGCCCGCGGACGCCCGTACAGGGCGACCGGGTCTCCGGCGCGCGGAGCACGGTAACGCAGCAGGTTGTACCGCTGAGCCACGTGCATGAGCACCAGCTGCGCCCACTCGGCGCCGGCCGTCCGGCCGCCAAATGCGGTGACGATGCGGATGTTGTCGGTGAGGATGTCACCGGGGGCGACGAGTCCTCCCTCAAGGAGTTGCATGAGCTGGGCGGCGAGGCTGTCACCAAGATCCGGGGGCCGGTCCGAGGCACTGGCCGGCTGGAACATGTGCGGTGCGACGGCCTGCGGAGGGCGGCTCAGGCGGTCGGGCCGAGCAAGGAGCGGCAGGTCGTGTCCGGCATTCAGTAGAAGCAGAGGACTCAGTGCCTGCCGCAGCCGATCACTGACCTCTACTGCCGCACGCGGCCGTCGCTGTTCAAGGAGCACTGCCCGCTCCTTGGGCTGGAGATCCTTCTCAGCATGCAGGGGGTGCAGGATCGCATCACCGTATAGGGGCTCAGGGCTTGCTTGCAGGCAGGGCGTTCGAGCCGATCGTCCCCGACGGACCTCCAGCGACACACACGAGAGACACACCTTGAGGGAGAGGCTCTGGCTTCTCCGCACCTCGTGGCGGCTACGGTCGGCGAAGCTCCTATGTGACGACGGCCTTGCGCCCTCGGCCGTTCTTGCAGCGGGCATGGTGTGACGAGTGGCTTTGGGCGCCGCACCATACCGACGGACAAGGCTGCCGCGTCGCCTGCGTAATGACCTCAGAAAACACCCCGGGCGTGCCCGCGCGCGGTCGTGTACTCGCCCGTCACCGGTTCCGGTCCCGAGGGCCTGTAGCCCCCTCACACGCTCTGTGCGAGGCCACCGCCATTCCGCGAGATGGTCAGGAGCACCGGTTCTGTCACGCCGGCGTCGCGTACTGCGGTGGCGGTGACCTCGGCTGCCCAGATGGCGGTGTCGAGCGACCAGGCCGGCAAGGAGCAGTGGATCGACGCCGCGTTCTGCATTCCCTCGGTCTGTACCTCGCCTACGAGGGAAGGAGCCAGCCCTCCCGCGGGTGCAGAGGGTTTGCTGGGATGGATGGCCAGGCGGCCGAAGGAGCGTTCGAGAATCAGTACGTTCACGTCTTGTGCTCGGGTCGGCAGATCGGCGGATTCCCGGGCTGCGATGGTGATGACACAGTCAGCCGACGGTCCCGGCCCCGCAGTGGCCACCCAGTCCGCGGCCTGCGACAAGTGGACGAGGTTGTCGTCTGTGGACAGCTGCAGGGGCGCGACCGTGTGCAGGCCGGTGAGCGTGTACGTGCCCATGTGGTGCAGTACGTCGCTGAGGACCGTGGCCACGGGCAGCAGAGGCAGCCGTTGGCCGTGCAGCTGTTCCTCCACGGCGACCTGAATCCAGGCCAGTTGGCGGACGCGATTGTCCTCGGTCCAGTCCTCACCGGCGTCGTTGTGTGCCCATCGGCAGCCGTCCAGCGGACCGCGGCCCAGGTGAGTGGTGCTCCAGCCGTAGGCTTCCGCCCTGGCCACGGCAAGACTGAACACGTCCTCGTCTTCCAGGTCGTTCTCGGCAAGGACGCGAGCGATCCACGGGTGCCGGTGGAAGACCCCGTGCAGGCCCATGATGAGGGTCGGATCGCTCACGTCCATGCCACTGCACTCCTTCTACGCTCCGCACGACAGGGTGACGGTCTTGGTGACCGCTTTCTCGGGGGAGTCCGCGATGCCGATCAAGTCGACATCGATGACGCTGCGCCACTGGGTCTTGTCCCGGTTCTCGCATGTCTTGCGGGCATTGGCGCGGCGGGAACTGGCGCCCTTGCCGCCGGCCTTCACGTTCTTGGACCCCTCTGCGACAGTCTTCCAGGTGTGTCCGTGCCTGGCCTGAAGCCAGATGGTGACCTTTGCCTTCACATTCTTGTGCTTGCCGAGCGGGTCCAGCCACCATCCATGTGCCGATGCTGTCGCGGGCGGCGTGCTGGACACGTGGACGTGGTCTCCGTCGGTGACGAACCCGCCGACGTCCGAAGCCGTCATCACAGAGGCCGCGTAAGCCGATGGTGCGGCAACGCTGACGGACATCGCCACAGCGAAGACCGCAGACAGAACGCTCGCTATCCAGGCGGGCCGCGGTGGGAAGCGCCGCGCTACGACGTATCGCTCTCTTCTGCACCGTCACCGCCTTCTACCGTGTCCATTGCTGGGACGACGGCGACAGCTGGAAAATCGACGCCCGCACCGCCCACCCTCGGGCCCTCTGGCACGACCAGCTCCTGCAGCGGCTGCGCCACCCGCGGTGGGACCTACCCGCGCGCGTGCCCCACCGGTTCGGCCACTGCGCTGAACCGTACGCCCCCGACCAGTGGGGACACACCTGCTCCTTCTACTTCGGCGGCCACACCGCCGCCGACGCCACCCCTGACCGCGGAAGTGTTGCTCAGCCGATGGCCCACAGGCGCGCAGAAGGTGGAACTGATTTACGGTGTCGTCATCCTCACCGGTCGCTTCGACGAACAGGACTTGGTGCGGGCGGGCCACAACCCCGGCGACCGACCCGTAGAAGGTGCCCCTGCGAAGGTGTCCCGTCGTCAGCGGGCAACCAGCTACCGGCTGCCGAAGGCGGTTCGCTCGGACAATGCGCTTGCACGGACTTCGGACAGACGTCTAGCCTCACGTTCATCGGCGTGTAGCTCAGTAGCAGAGCACCGGGCTCTGGACCCGGAGGGCGCAGGGGCGGAACCTGCCACGTCGGCTTATGAGCGACAACGCTGAGCAGCAGCATTCCGCAGGGTCCAGAGACTCCATGACGTATCCCCAGGCCATGCAGGCCCAGGCCTTCCTGACCCGGCTGACCCATGGTGAAGCCGACACCCGGGACCGCGCCGCGAGCCGCGTCGGCCGTTGGCAGGCCGTGCTCTCCGGTATGGCCGACGGCCGCCTGACCATCGGGTCGCGCACCCCGGTGGCTGGGCTGCCCGCCTGGGTGACCCCGGAAGTCGTACGAGGCGGGTTCGCCACCTCCGCGGCGAGCGCCGAGGGCCCGCTCCAACCGTATGAGCGCGAGGCGGCGTCCCTGGCAGGGGTGCCCGTCGAGCGTCGGGCACTGTTCGCGTACTGCCTCACCGAACCCGGCCTGGCACGGCTGTACGCGCTGCTCGACAGTGGACGTTACGAGATCGTCGTGCCCGAGGAAGCCGCGCTGCTGATCGTGGCGTGGCTGGTGCGGTCCGGGGACGTGACCGGTGCGCTGGAGCTTGTCGAGATCCTGGAACCGTGGGCCTGCCGGCTGCGTTTCATGCCGCGGCCGTCCGTCCTGCCTGCGCCGGACGTACAGGCGGTCCACCGGCGCACGGTCGGCGACGTCGGCGCGTCCCTGTCCGCCCGACGGCCGCACTCCGCGGTGGAGACCCAGCGCGAGGCGCTCACCGTCTGGCGGCCCTTCGGCGACGAACTGCTGGCCCACTGGCTGGAAACAGCCGGGACCGGCCGCGTGCAGGACCGCGTGCTGAACGACAGCTGGCAGGAGCGCGGCGAGATGCTCCTGCGGCGCTACCGGGACCTCGCGGCGACCCACACGCGCTGCACCAAGCACCGCGACCCGAAGGAGAACCTGGGCATCCTGCGCGGCGCCCTGGAGGAAACCGTCGCAGGTCGGCCGCTGGACGCGCGCCGACTCGGGCTGCTGCGCCACGCGGTGGAGTCCATGGTTCGACGGCGTGGCCGTCCCGGCTCCGGACAGCACCGCGAGTTGCGCGCCCGCCAGGCGGCACAGGCGGCTCAGCCCTCGCACCACGCGCTCGCCCAACTCGTTCTGCGCCGACTGTCCGGACTCCCGCAGCAGACCGGCGCGGCCGATGTGGCGCCACTGATCGCGGACGTCTCGGCCCGCGAGGCCACGGAGAGCGGGCTGCCCGCGGGGGCGGTGATCCCGGTAGCGGTGCGACGCGTCGTGGAGGCCGCGCTCAGCGCTCCGATCAGTACGCTCGTGGAACGCGGTGTGGTGCCCTCGGCCGAGGTCCTGGCCGAACTGGTGCCGCAGCTGGTCGCTTCAACCGGTTCGCAGGCTTATCAGGACCTTGCGCTGCGCACCCTGATGGCCGCGAACTACCGGGCGTTCCGCAACCGCCGTTCGCTTCTCCTGCTCGACCTCGCCCGGCAGATACGGGTCGAGGAACTGCCCTGGGTACGTGCAGTGGCCCAATACCGCGTCGACGACCAGGGGCAGGAGGCTGCGCACACCGCGCTGCGTCAACTCGGCGAACTGGCCGTGCAGGCCTTCCCCGGCACGCTCCTGCCCAACCCCCTGGTGCGCGAACTCAGCGTGCTCGCTCGGCAGGCCGAGGCAGGCGCACCGTTCGTCGAGGAGCTGGCCTCGGACATCTTCATGGGCACCTTCACACCGAAGTTTCTTGCGGCGGCGAGGGTCGCCGCTGAATTGCTCGGCGGCACACTGTACGAGCGCTACTACGGCATCGACTACGCGGCGGTCCGCAACCTCGCGATCACCGAGGCGAGCGACTCGCTGCGCCGTACCCATCGGGCGCGCACCTCGCCCGGATTCGCGAAGCTGTGCGCAGCGCGGGCCGGCGATTCGGGCACCCGGAGCTGGTCCGTGGCAGCCAACGGCAAGGTCATCGAGCAGGCCCAGATCCTCACCACACACAACCTGGCCACCTTGGTCGCCCGAATCGGCATCAGTCCCGAGCCCGGTTGGGGAGACCTGGCTCGGCGCTGCTTCACCACCGTGTGCCTGCTGACTGCCCGGATACACGGCAACCCGCGACCGCTGTCCACAATCAAGGACGCGGCATACGCATGGCGCCAGATGGTGTTCCACCTGTCGCTCTGCGGTTCTGCGGAACAGTCCCGGGTGATCGCCCGACTGGACGAGGAGATGGCCCGCTATCCAGGTCATGTCGCGGCTCGGCTCGCTCCGGCACTGACCGGCCTGCGCCGGGCCGCAGCCGGGGGCTCGCCGGACTCGGGTGGGGGGCGCTGTTTCCTGGGCTGGACCACTGAGACCCACTGGCTTCGCCCGGATCCCCGTGCCTGACCCTGTCGTCCTACCGGGGCCGAGAAGATCGCCCCGGCCGGTGTCTCCATGAGGTGTCCCTACGGGGACGCAGATCCTCGGGCTCGAACCGGCCGGGGAGGACGAGCAGCCGGTGCGGCATACACAGGACGGTGACGGGCCGCCGACCCCCGCGGTGTCGTGGCAGGTCTCCCTCAGTCATTGAGCAGGCGCCATGCGGTGAGGGCGATTCTGGCGCGTAACAGTCCGGTGGGATCGGCGAGTTCGATGCCAAGGGTCTTGCCGATCTGTTCGAGTCGGCGGGCGACGCTGCTGTGATGCAGATGGAGAAGGTCGGCGACCCGGCGCTGGGAGCCGGTCGTCCAGTAGGCGTCCAGGGTCTCCAGATCTTCCGGGTTGCCGACCACGCGGGCGATCGCGGCCACATCGGTGTTGTCGCGCGAGGTGTCCGGAGGTATCTCGACGAGAAGCGCCAGCGCGCCCAGGTCGTCGTAGCGGATGACGGGTTCGCGTGGGGTGGTGAAGCGGAGGGCGGTGCGGGCTTGGCGCCATGACCGGCCGGGGCTTTCGGCGGCGCCGATACCCGCACGTACGTCTTTGGGAAACCCGGCCGGGTCGATGGCTGCGGCCAGGATGACGCCCACGTCGGCGAGCGGTGCCGCCTTCACCGGGCGGGCCGGGCAGACCAGGGCGCCGATCCGGTCGAACGGGAGCTGCGAGCGTACGGCGATGACGTGGACCGGCAGGTCGGCGGCGAAGCCCAGGAGCCGTAGCGCCCGCGCTCTGGCCGCCTCGTCGCCGTCGCAACTGACCACCAGTTCGACGAGGGCGGGGTCGGCCATGGTGGTGTGGGCCGGGCCGTACCGCTCGACGGCCACCGCGGCGGCGATGGCGAGCCGGTCCAGCAGCACTTCGTCGAGCGGATTCGGCGAGCCGGGGCGTTCGAGCCACACCACGCCGATCTCTTCCTCATCAAGGGTGATCGGGACCGTGGTGGACGCAGGAGAAGGTGGGCCGGACACCTGTGTGCCGTCGGGCGACATACGGATCGCCCGCCCTATGCCGTCGAACCGAATCCCGGCCACCCACTCGGCCAGGCCTGCCGATGCCCGCGCGAGCGACGATCGGGTCTTGCCTCCTCTGCCGCAGCACAACAGACGGTTGACACCTGCCTCCTGGGTGACTGGCCCCACTGATCCTTTCAGAAAGGGATGTGACCCGGTGGTTGGGTGTTGTGTCGGCGGTGGTATCCGCCCAGTGCCTGCTGGTCTTGTTCCTGATGGCCTGCGGGAACGCGAGCTCCGTTGCCGCCGGCTCGTCCACCTCGCTGACGTCGGTATCCCGTGCGGCCAGCCTGTTGGTGATGGACGACGCGCTATCGACGACGCGCATGTCCGGGCGCTCAAAAGGGATGCTCATACCGGACCTTCGCCGGTCGACCGGGCCGGCCCCGTCCGACAGCAAGCACCACCTGATCGTCGACCGAAACGGATTCCGCTCTCCGTCCCATTCGCCGGCGGAGACCGTCACAACTCACCCAGCTCATGCCGCTGCTGGACGCCAGCCCACCCGTCCGCAGGTTGCGCGGCCGGCCAGGCCATCGTCCCCGATGGCTCTTCACCGACCGCGGCTACGGCTTCGGCGCGTGCCCATATCTCCTCCGAGCCCACGGGGTCACCCCCAAGATCGCCCACCGCGGCAACCCGCACGGCCCCGGACTGGGCAAGACCCGCGCCTGGCTCCACCAGTTCAAACGACTCCATATCCGCTACCGAGATACGCACCACGAATGACCAGCGGCTTGGACAGGCTGACCGCCGCACCGGCCGACGGCCCGGCGGGCGCGCAGGTTGAAGGTCGCCACCCGCAAGGGCGAGCCATGGATCACCGTGCCGACGCCTCCCGCGGTGCGGGGCAAGGACGGTTCACTTGTCGCTGTCTTCGGCGAGGGTGTGTGCGACGAGGGCATTGGCGTGGCCGTGCCCGAGGCCGTGCTCGGTCTTGAGCCACGAGACGAGCTCCATGTGTTTGGTCAGGGAAGAGGACCGGATGAGGTCCTTCCACTCCGTGATCGGACGGCCGTACTTCTTCTCGATCGAAGGGAAGTAGCTGGCAGGGCCCTTTGCCGGTTCATTCATGTCGCAGTGTCCCATCTCTCCATGCTTAGTGATCTTGGATTGTCGCTTCGTTCTCGCCCGTCCTGCAAGCCGCAGGGGCTCCGCCTACTGCTGAGCCGTCGGCGCGGCGGCGAGAAGCCGGGCCGACAGTGCGGTGAGCCAGAGGAGTCCGAGTGCCGCTCCGGCCGTGAAGGCCAGGACGGCGACAGAGGAGCTTGCGAAGCCCACGAGAACTCCCACCGGCACGAGGCGGCAGGCGATGGCCCAGCCGCGCTGACGCTGGGCGGCGAAGAGCCTGGCCAGCACGAAGGACGCGGCACACAGCGCGAGGAAACCCACCATCCCGCTGAGCATGTGGACGGCGCCGTGCGCACTTATCGAGGCAGCCGATCTCTCCGGAGTACCGGCCGGAAACCCGGCGCCGGCGTCGGCGGTGAACACCCCCGCAAGAAGAAACGAGGCGCCGAACACGCCTACCAACCGCGAGGCCCAGACCCCACCGGGGACATCGCGCAGTGCCTGCCGTATCCCGATCGCACCGGCGATGGCCAGCACCCCGGTGAGCAGGAAGCTGGTCACCTGGATCCAGCCCAGGCCACCGAGGCTGAGCTGGCTGATGGCGTTGCGGGTGAAGTCGAAGCCCTCACGGGCGAAGCCCTGAATCAGGCCCGCACCCAGGAACAGCGGGCCCGCCGCGATACCGCCAGCCAGCAGGACCCGCGTCGCCCGCCGGGTCGAGATCGTGGAACTGGCAGTGATCGGGGCGTTGTTCGTCTGGGTCATGGAAATCCTCCTCGGTCGCGATTACCGCACAGAACTAGACGGTTCAGTACCGTCGGGAACTGGACGGTACAGTACCCATGGATGAACTGGACTGTCCAGTACTGTCAGGTCAGGGAGACGGCATGGAAGCGAACGAGCAGGGCCGGTCGGCACGCAAGCGCCAGGCGATCATGGAGGCCGCGACCAGGGTGTTCATGGAGAAGGGCTACTCCGGCACGAGCATGGACGACATCGCGAAGCTGGCGGCCGTGTCCAAGCAGACCGTCTACAAGCACTTCTCCGACAAGGAGAAGCTGTTCGCAGAGATCGTCCTGGCCACCACCGACCGCATCGACGGCGTGATCGACCTGGTGGCCGACATCCCGTCCGACGCCGATGCGCTCGACGAGAACCTGACCCGCCTCGCCCGGCAGTTCCTCACCACCCTCACGCAGGCTCAGGTGCTTCAGCTGCGGCGCCTGGTCATCGCCAACGCGGACGCCTTCCCCGAGCTCGGCGCGGCTTGGTACGAGCAGGGCTTCGAGCGAGTACTGGTCACCCTGGCAGCCACGTTCCAGCGTCTCGCCGAGGACGGACTGCTCCGGATCGACGAACCGCTCCTGGCCGCCAATCACTTCTCCGGTCTGCTGCTGTGGATCCCGGTGAACAAGGCAATGTTCCACGGCGGCCCCCAGCACACCCAAGCCGAACTCGACCGCTACGCCACCGCCGGCGTCCGCGCCTTCCTCGCCGCCTACCGCTGATCCCCTGCGCCCCTGCGCTCCCGATGCACGCTTCGTCCGGCCGCCCCCTGAAGAGGCAACACATGCCACGGTCAGAGCGCATAGCTCTGCGCGACGGCGTACGGCTTTCCTGCCGCGTACCCGAACTCATTCGCGCACTCGTACTGGTCGATGCTGCGCACCCACAGCGCTCATCCGGATGTTCCCGCTGAAATCGGCGGATGGCGCGGCTGATGGCCCATGGCATTGCCTGCACGAGAGGTGGCAGTCCGCTTCCTCTTCCTCGGCGTGGCCGGGTCGGCGAGGGCTGGGCGCGCGGCCAGTGCCGCGCGCCCGCCGCGTCGGCCGTGAAAATCCCCGTCCGATTGTCGGAGCACGGTGATAGACAGTCAGCGTGCAAAAGACTCTGGAATTCCCCGTTCTGCTGCGGCTGATCGACGAACGGTCGGTCGCGTTCCGGGCCGCGGTCGCCTCCGCGCCCAGCCTCGACGTGCAGGTGCCGACCTGCCCCGAGTGGAAGCTGCTGGATCTGGTACGGCACCTGGGCGGGGTGCACCGCTTCTGGGCCGCCACCGTCGCCGCAGGGCCTGCCGACGCTCCCCCGGCCGAGAGGTCCGGGCAGATAGCCCTCGCTGCGCCCTGGGAGCGCGAGGCCCTGCTGGCCTGGTCGGCCGAGTCCACGGAGCTGCTGCTGAGCGCACTGCGCGAGGCCGGCCCGGATCGGGGCTGCTGGACGTGGTGGGGTGGGTCGCAGTCGCCGCAGACCAGCGGTGCCGTCGCCCGACACCAGGTCCAGGAAGCCACGGTGCACACCTACGACGCCCAGATCACCGTGGCCGCCCCGCAGCCGCTGCCGGAAGAGGCGGCACTCGACGGTGTCGACGAGTTCCTGTCCACCTGCTGCGCGGGGCCGTACACCTGGCCGCACGATCCCGCTGTCGTCGACTACCACGCCACGGAGGGCCACTCCTGGCGCCTCGTGCTCGCCGCCGACGGCGTACGGGCCACTCGTCTTCCCACGACCGGAGCGATGCCCGCCACCGCTGCCGGCGAGGCCCCGGACGCGGCCGGCGCCTCCGCCCGGGGCACGGCCGGTGAGCTGGTCCTGGCCCTGTACAGCCGAATTCCGGTGGACTCCCTGAAGCTCGACGGCGGCCGACGTCTCTTCGACCTGCTCCTGGCCTGGGACCCGGATGAGTAGGACCTGACGGCGCGCCACCTCATGCCTCCGAAGGCCCGATCCGCGGGCCGCTGATCTTCTCCGGCACTGGCGTGAACTGGGTGCAGTCCGCCCGCTGTCCCGGTGTGGCGACGTGGGAGGGAGGTCGGGCGGGCGACCCTGGCAGTCCCCGCTCAGGTGGAGCTTGGTGGTGAACCCGCCGTGCGATCGGCCAAGGCCCTCACCTCCTGCACCGTCTCCATCAAGCGGGCGACGCGGCACTGCGCGGCGTTTCGCCCTGGTGATCTGCCGCACGATCGATCCGAACGCCGGGCTGAACGCCGTTCCGGGCCTGTCGGTCATCTGTCGGGGGCTGTGAGTTCGATGTCGGCGGCTTGTCGGCTGGGGCTGGCACCTTTCCGGAAACGGCCGCCGGAGATCACTGGGCGGTCCCGACCCCGAGGAGCCCCCATGCGCACCCCCGTCACGATCATCGGCGCCGGACTCGGCGGACTTACCCTGGCCCGCGTCCTGCACGTCCACGGAATCCCGGTCACGGTCTACGAGGCCGAGTCCTCCCCGACGGCGCGCACGCAGGGCGGGATGCTCGACATCCATGGCCACAACGGGCAGCTCGCCCTCAAGGCGGCCGGCCTGGTGGACGAGTTCCACGCCATCGTCATCGAAGGCCGCCAGACGATGCGGCTCGTCGAGCAAGACGGGACCGTCGTGCACGAGATGGCCGACGACGGCACGGGCGGACGCCCCGAGGTACAGCGCGGGGAGCTGCGACGGATCCTGCTCGACTCTCTCCCGGCCGACACCGTCCGGTGGGGGCACAAGGTCAGCGGCACCCGTTCCCTCGGCGAGGGCCGTCATGAGGTGACGTTCGCCGACGGCGGCACCATCGTCACGCGGCTGCTGGTCGGCGCGGACGGTGCGTGGTCGCGGGTCCGGCCGCTGCTCTCCGACGCCACACCCGAGTACGTCGGCACGTCGTTCGTCGAGACCTACCTGTTCGACGCCGACACCCGGCGCTCCGGGACCGCGAAGATGGTTGGCGGCGGGTCGATGATCGCGCCCTCGCCGGGCAAGGAGATCTTCGCTCACCGGGAAAGCGGTGACACCCTGCACGCCTACGTGGCATTGTCCAGGCCGCAGGACTGGTTTGCCGCCATCGATTTCACCGATGCCTCCGCCGCGGCCACGCGGATCGCGCGGGAGTTCGACGGCTGGGCGCCGGAGCTCACCGCGCTGATCACGGACGCCGATACCACGCCTGTTCTGCGCCCTCACTACGCTTTGCCGGCCGAGCACCGGTGGGCCCGGGTGCCGGGAGTGACCCTGCTCGGCGACGCCGCCCACCTCGCAGCCCCGAACGGCGAAGGCGCCAACCTGGCCATGCTCGACGGCGCCGAACTCGGCAAAGCCCTCGCCGCGTCCCCCGACGACATCGAAGCCGCGCTCACCGAATACGAGCAGGCGATGTTCGCCCGCAGTACCGAGGCCGTCACTTTTGAAGGCACCGAGGTGGTCCAGGGAATCGACTCCGAGAACAACACACCCCAGGCCATGCTCAAGATGATCACCGACCAGGTTCAATAAGCCACTTGAGCCGAGATTCACCGAGCAGCCCGCCTGCTCGCCCGGACAAGTCCTACGTCCACGGTCTGCGGATGACAGTGCCGTTACTTCGATGCCCACCGACACTTCGGCCGGCTCGTACGGCTCCGACTCGGGGCCGTCGACGTTGAACGCGGCCCGTCCGGCCACGACTGCCCGACGACGTTCTTCCAACCTGCCGCTGTATCAAGCGAGTTTGAGTGATGTACAGAGCGATAGAGGTGCAAACAGACGCGTTCCCGACCACCATCATCACTGCACGGCTGCACGAAGATGGCCGTCGGGACGGAATTCGCTCGCGCTCGCATGACTCTTCTGATGTGGTGATCGGCACGGGTACTTCGGAGCGTGAGGAGGCGGCTGTGGCGGGTGACGGATGTATCTTCTGCGCGATAGGGCGCGGTGAGGCGGATGCCAGCATTGTCCATGAGGACGATTCGGTGATCGCGTTCATGGATCTCCGGCCCGTCAACCCAGGCCACTTGTTGGTCGTTCCCAAGACTCACGCGGTGGGGTTGGAGGACCTTCAGGAGGACGACGGCGTCCAGGTCTGGAAAGTGGCACACCGACTCGGGCGGGCACTGCGCCGATCAGGTCTGCGGTGCGAGGGTGTCAACCTGCTCCTCGCGGATGGTGAAGCGGCATTCCAGGAAGTTTTCCATGTGCACCTCCATGTCATCCCTCGCTTCGCAGGCGATCCATTTCGCATAGGTGCCGACTGGCGCGATCATGAACGGGAGCAGCTCGACGAGACGTCTGCTGTTGTCCGCAGCGGTCTCGCCGCCCTGGACGCCTCGCAACGTTGACGCCCGATCTGCGGCGGAACTCAGCGATCGCCGGTTGTCAGTTGCAGGAGTGACTTCGAAGTCGGACGGTCCCACAATTGCCCTGGCCGGGTCCGCAATCGAAGGAGACCCGGCACAAAGTAGCGCCCCGCCGTGGATGCGACAAGGCCGACCGCCTCGGTCTTCCAGTCGTCGCTCACCAATCCCTGGCGGCGATCAGCTCCTCCGTATCGGCATCCGAGAATCCGTAGACCGACGCCACGAACCAGAAGTCCTCGGCTATCTCCTCCCGTGCAACCGTCTCGATCTCGCTCCCTGCCGCCTCGAACTCGGTCTCCAGCAGATTGAACTCCTCTGTCGCCGCCTCCGTGAGCACGTACAGGGCCGGCAGATCCGCAGGCCGCACTGCCTCAATCCGCTCGCACAGCCTCAGCAGGATCGCCCTGCCCTTGTCGACGACGTGATCCGGAAAGTATTCGTCCGCGTAGAGCTGTTGCAGAAAGGCGTACTCAGTCACCTGCTGGTTCGTGATCGGCATGGTGCCTCCATCTCCTTCGAAGAACCGACGTGCCGATCATGCACCACGCCACTGACAAGCCCGGCTCAAGACTCGGGACCGGCAAGGCCGGGCGGAACTGCTCCAGCAGAGCGACAGCTGTGTGCCGATCCGGCTCGAAAGTGGGCTTCTCCCCTCCTCGTACGGGGCTGCGCGCACCGCCACTGTCGCGATGTCCGGATCCCGGATCTCATGCGAATTGCGGCCAGAAGGGCGGCTGGAGCGGCCTCCGCAGTCTCGCCCCCGGTGTGCGCATACAGTGCCTCGCCCGGCAGCGTGCCCGTCTCCTTGAAACCTGCCGTCTGTCGGCGAAATGCATCTCCTCGTCATCGGCACAGTCGGCGGCCCGTCGCATCAGGCGAAGGTGGCGAAGGCAGGGGGATGCAGAGTGCCCTCGGCGGTCTCGACCACCTGTGCGGCGCCGAGCAGCAGGTCCTCGCGGTGGTGTCGGGCGACGAGTTGTACCGCGCAGGGCAGGCCGTCCGGCCCCAGACCGGCGGGGACACTGATTGCGGGGTGCCCGGTGTCGTTGAAGACGGAGGTGCAGGAGATCGGCAGCGTCCGCTCACGCACAGCTGTTGCCACGTCCGGCCCCTCCGCGAGCCATGCCGTTGTGGGCACGGTGGGCATGAGCAGCAGGTCGAACCGGTCGAAGAGTTCGGCCGTCCAGCGGTCGAGCAGGGAACGGTGCGCCCAGTAGGCGGCGAATTCGGCCGGTGTGATGTTGCGGCCGCCGTCGAGAAGGTCGGCGAACCATGGTTCGAAATCGGCGCGTCGGGTGGTGAAGTCGTCGAGGACACCGAGGAGCCGGTTGTGGGCCAGCACTTTCTGGCGCAGTTGGAAGGGCGCGGGAAAGTCCGCGGCTCCGGGCAGAGCCGCGTCGTCGTCCCGTACATCGTGGCCTTGGGCGCGCAGGATGTCCGCTGCCCGTTCGAGGGCACGCGGCATCTCTGGCCGGGGTGAGGCCACGCCGAGTGTGCGCAGGACTGCCACGCGCAGGGCGGGCAGCGGTGTGCCGAGGCTGTCCAGGTACGAGGTTGCCGGTGCGGGCAGCGAGTACGGGTCGGCCGGGTGATGTCCTGAGGCCACGTCGAGGTGCAGCACGGTGTCCGGGACGGTGCGGGCCATGCCGCTGAGACATGCGTGCTGCGGCCAGCACGGCATGCGGGAGGGGCCCTGAGGTATGCGGCCGCGGCTCGGTTTGAGGCCGACCACGCCGCACAGTGCCGCGGGGATACGGGTGGAGCCGCCGCCGTCGCCGGCGGTGGCGAGGGCCACGAGCCCCGCGGCCACGGCTGCCGCGGCGCCGCCGCTGGACCCGCCCGGTGTCCGTTCCGGATTCCATGGGTTGCGGGTGATGCCGTGGGCGTCGTTGGCGGTGTGCACTGCGGCACCGAGCGGCGGCAGGTTCGTCTTGCCGATGACCAGTGCGCCGGCCGCACGCAGCCGAGCCACGTGCAGGCTGTCGCCGGTTGCGGGCGGGCTGTTGTGGTAGGCGCTGGTGCCCTTGCTGGTGCGGAACCCTTCCGCGTCCTCCAAGTCCTTGACGAGGATGGGCAGCCCTGCCAGCGGGCCGGGGTCCTCGCCGCGGGAGATCCGTGAGGTGAGGGCGGCGGATTCGGCGAGTGCCCGCTCGGGGTCCAGGGCGACGACGGAGTTGAGTGTGGCGTCTGCCGTCCGGATCCGGTCGAGGGTGTGGCGCATGAGCTCCTCGGGCGACAGCTTTCGGCGGCGTATGAGATCGGTGAGTTCGGTCGCGGAGGCGAAGACGGTTGCCCATACGCTCCCGAATCCGGCCGGTCGTCGCGTACGAGGTGAGCGCGTCCTCCGAGGCGCGGAAGCCCGCCTCGTACAGCGCAAGGTCGATGACCTGACCGCCGCCACCCGCCGTGTCGCGGTGGTAAAGCGCCGTGACCACGGAGAAGGCGCCGAGATAGGCGGCCATGTAGTCGATCGTGGAATAGCCGCTGCGTACTGGGGACCGGTCGGCGTCACCGGTCACGTATGTCAGGGCCGGCGAAGGCACTCGCGATCCGGTCGAAGGAGCCCCGGTCGCGGTAGGGGCCGGTCAGCCCGTATCCCGTCACATACACCAGCACGGTGTCGGGGGCGAGAGCGCGCAGCGCGTCCGGATCCAGTCCCCATGAACGCAGGGTAGAAGGGCGGTAGTTGGTGATCACGACGTCGAAGTGCGGGACCAGCCTGCGGACGAGGTCCTGTCCCCGTCCGGTGCGCAGGTCCAGGGTCACCGACTTCTTGTTGCGCGCCTCCTGGGCCCAGTACGGGGATCGCGCTCCGGCCTTCGCCCCGCGGGTGAAGTCGCCGCGCCCGGGTTCTTCGACCTTGACCACCTCGGCGCCGAAGTCGCCCAGGAAAGTGGCCGTGACCGGCGCGGCGAGGACGGTGGACAGGTCGAGGACGCGTACGCCCGCCAGAGGAAGAGCCTGAGGGAGTGTCGCCATGGATGCCCCTTCACATCTAATTCACGTTCCGTTATTAACGAAACGTTGTTAGCGGGACCATGAGCTGGTCACTGGAGCGTGGCAAGGGGCTGCGACGAGAAAAGCCATCCAGGGACGTACGAGGAGCAGGGCATGAGCGAGACCGGCAGGACGCGGCGGCGACGGCGCACCCGCGAGGAGACCGAGGCGGACCTGCTGGCGGCCGCGCGCCGACTCCTCCAGCGCGACGGCGTGCTCGCCGGGGTCAACCTTCGGGAGATCGCCACCGAGGCCGGGGTCAACCACGGGCAGATCTATCAGTACTTCGGCACCCGCCAGGCCCTTCTGCGCGCCGCCGCCGCCGACCTGGTACAACGTCAGGCCGCCGACCAGGACGGTCATTGGGAGCTGCCGTTCGCCGAGCGCCGGCAGGCCATGTTCCGTCATCGCTTGGGGAAACCCGAACTGGTGAAGCTCGAAGCACTGTTGGCGCTCGACGGCGATGGCGACTTCTCCCCGCTGCCACGGTTCACGCAGACCCGCCAGAGTCTGGAACGGGACAGGGACGAGGGCTCACTGCCCGAGGACGCCGACGCGGTGGCCGACCATGTGATGACAGCCGCTGCGCAGATGGGTTACATCATCTTCCGCGAGGCGTACGCCCGCGACACCGGAGTCCCCCTGGAAGAACTCGACGAGCGAGCAGCCCGCGCTTTTGCGCGCATGGTGGCCGGGCTCACCACCCCGCCGCCGAGGCAGGGGCTGCCGGAATGACACCTCTATGCCGCACCCAGGGCCTTGCGTTGCCCGCGTCATCACGGCCACGGGCCCGGCAGCCCCTCCCCTTCCAGCACTCTGGTGACCGGCGTGCCCAGCCGGTTGCAGCACGTTTGGATGACCGGCACACCCGCCCTGATTGCAGGCCCCGCCCACCGGCATACACAGCAGGTCGTCGGCGGGGCGGCACGAGATCCGTGCACCGCCGGCGCGTGATGCGCATGCCGACCTCGGTCGGCGGGAACCGCACACTGGTGGTCGCCCAGCTCGTGCAGGCGACAAGGACACCCGCAGGGGATGGGGATGGCGTCGCGGTGGCGGCCACCACTCGACCCACCAGGGCTGGCCAGCCTTTCACCCGCTCGTCGCTCGGGCCTGCGGAGCAGGCCGTGACGGCCGGCTCTGGGTCGCGAGCGACGAGGCGCGAGGACGACAGCCCTCGGGCGAGACCGTACGGCTCAGCCACCCCAGTCCCGATGACAGCTGTGCGGCGTCGCTCTTGACACTCAGCCATCGGATCGACAGCAGGTCACCGTGCAGCTCCGGGTGCCGGCCTGGTGGCCGTCCCGGGTTGGCTGCGGCGCCGGCCCTAACGCCGACCGGCGACGTGCTCGCTCAAAAAGACACCTGCGTGGGCGGCGGCCTCTTCCTTCGTTGCGCAGTACGAGGTGCTGTCGGCCTCATCGCATGTTCCATCAGCTCCCCTTCCGGCCCATCGCCAGCCACCCGATGACGGATCCCGGAACAATTCGGCGCTGCCGCCGTACAGTTCGATCCGACTCGGCTCCGCTTCCGCAGGGGCTGACTTGTCGATGGCGTCGGGCCATTTCTTGCGAGCACCCTGTCGAGTGATACCCCAGGCAGCACCCAACTGCTCATAGCTCGCGCCATAAGACCCCGCGGTCCCTGCTGCGATTGCCGTCAACCGCTTGACCTCCGCGTCCACCACCTTCCAGGCGCTGAGAATCGACAGAGTCACGTCGATGGGTTCGGCATCCCACATGCGGTCTTCAGGAAGTCCGGTCACCCGGGCACGCATGGCCGAGGCGAGTGGGTTGAGGGCATCGAGGAGAGCCTTGTCGAGAACTGTCTGTTCCGCAGTAGTGATCTCAGGCAGCGTCATGCGACAACTCTAGTTACCGAAAGCGCGATACGCAACTAGAGTTACCGACGTAACGGAAGATCCGCGTCGCCGTCAGGTTCTGGGCCCCTCACCGTGCCCACAACACCGGCGGCGCTCCACGGATCCGCGACGGTCTCCGTGGAGCGGATGGTCCGCTACGTTCGTGGCTCCGGCTTGTGGGCCAAGAGGCTGACGATCGCTCTCTTCCCCTCTTCGGCGGGGTCTTGCACCAGTCGCGTGGTCACCACGAGCCCAGCCTGGTCCAGTAGTTCGGCGATCCGGTCGGCCGGCAGCAGGTAGGAGTCGAACAACGCGGGATGGTCGCCGTAGGCAGTCTTCACATGCCGATGCTCGCCGTTTCCCACCCGCCCGACGACCATCAGATGCCCACCGGGCGCCAAGGTGCGCTGAAATTCGGCGAACACGACCGGGAGCAGCTCCGGCGGCGTGTGGTGAGTGGAGTAATAGGCCAGGATGCCGCCGAGCTCGTTGTCATCGATGTCCAGCGCGGTCATCGAGCCCACCGTGAACCGCAGGTCCGGATGTGCTTCGCGTGCCAGGCCGATCATCTTCGGCGACACGTCGATCCCGAATGCCGACACCCCCAGTCCGGCGAGATGCGCCGTCACTTTGCCGGGGCCGCAGCCCAGGTCGGCGACGTCACCTCGGTCGGCGGTCCGCACGAGTTCGGCGAACGCGGCCAACATCGCACGCGATATCGGATCAAGATCATCGGGGGCAGGCACGTACTCCGCGTAGTCGGCGGCGACGGTGTCGTACGACTCCCGGACCGCGGCAAGGTAGGAGGGTTCAGTCACGCAGCCAATCTAGACCCGAGCACTGACAGTGCCGGAGAGGCGGCTGTGCGCATGCTGCTCGCATGGCCCGTTCCAGACGAGCGAAGGCGGCCCGGTCCCACTGTCGGCCACGCAGTTGGAGGAGGAAGCTGCCCTCCTCTGCGTTGAACTCTCGCCGCAGAGTTTCGATCGTCTCGTCCATGAGATCAGATCATGACATTCGAAACCAATCATCGGGGACAACGGCGCCTCCGGCTGTGAACGCAGCAAGGACGATTGTCACGGAGAGCCAGGGCCCCGACCGGCTTCCTGTCCCTGCCCGTCACCCTGGCTGGTGCTTGCTCTCCGGGGGGCTCGATGGACTATCCGGCCTGTCTTGGGTGTGGGCATCGCGTACGGCCATGCAGGCACGGGGTCGCACGCCGGTGATCACGACGTCGAGGAGGTGATCGGCTTGCCGCTCCCCGTCCCGCACCCGCTCGGTGGCAACCGCGATCCCGTTGGCCAGGTTGAGGAGATCCGAGATCGTGATGTCGTGCCGGGCCGCACCCGCCTGCTGCGCCCGGTGCAGGAGTTCGCCTCCCGCCGCGCGCACTTCGTCGTGCCGCGCCTCCACGTGATGTCCGGGCTCGGCGAGATCCTCCGACAGCAGCGCGGCAAGGCCACGAAACGTGTTGTTGTGCTCCACGACTGCCCGTACCCACGCTTCGAGGGCCTGCCCGGGTTCGCACTCGGTCGAGAGCCGACGCGCTCGTGCACACAGGGCCTGGACCCGCTCGTCCATCACCGCAACGGCCAGTGCGCGTCGCCCCTGGAAGTGGCGGTGCAGCGTCGCCGAACCCACTCCGGCATGCTGGGCAATCCGCTCCAGGGAGACCGACACGCCCTCATCGGCGAACAGTTGGCCGGCGGAGGCCACGATCCGCTCGCGGCTGATCCGGGCATCAGCACGTACGGGCCGGCCGTCGCCCGCGCGTTCCTCGTTCGCCGACTGCATTGTTTCCCGCCTTTCTCGTCAAGTGGGGTCCGACCCCACTTAGTGTGGCAGAGTGTCGGATCCAGGCTCCTGCCGACCGAAAGGTTCGATGCCCCGTGCCCGATGCGCTGAATGATCGCGACAGGCTTCTCGGCGGCTTCGTGGAACGCCCGCCCCTGAAGCGGTATGCAGCCGCGTACGCCGAACACTTCGCCATCCACCGGGACTCGGGAGTCGTCGAGATCCGCATGCACTCCAAGGGTGGACCGGCGGTCTTCTCGCGCGGGCTGCTCAACGCCTGGGGACGAGTGCTCGCGGAGGCCGGCGCGGACCCCGACAACGAGGTCCTGATCATCACGGGGACCGGCCGACAGTGGATGGCCGGGATCGATCCGCGGTCGTTCGCGGAACCGTTGTCGCAGTGGCCCGGCGACCTGCTGTACGAGCAGTATTCCGACGGCGCACGACTCCTTGAGAGTCTGGTCCTCGGTATCGACGTCCCGACCATCGGAGTGCTGAACGGACCCGGACCACGCCAGGAGTTGGCTCTGATCTGCGATATCACGCTGTGTGCCGACGACGTGGTGATCGCCGACGGCAATTTCGCCGCCGGTTCGGTGCCCGGAGACGGCATGTACCTCGCCCTGGAGGAACTCCTCGGCACCAAACGGGCCGCCCATCTCGCCTACACCGGTGAGGGAATCGATGCCGCGACCGCACTGCGGTGGGGGGTGGTCAACGAGGTGCTGCCGAGCGACCAACTGACGCACCGGGCCCACCGACTCGCAGAGACAATCATGGCCACTCCCCGCACCTCCCGCCGGCTCACCCACGCGGTCGTCAGCCGCCCATGGCGACGCCGGATCACCGAGGAACTGCGCAGCGGATATGCACGGCAACTCCTCGCGAGCAGTGGCACGTAGAACCTGTCCGGTGGACGCGGGTCGGACAGGCCCCGGCGCTGTCGCGAACACCTCGACACAAGCAGAGAACCAAGCCCTACGAGAAATCGAGGCACCGACGATGAAGATCGACTCAGTGATCGCAAGGCAGCGTGTCGACGACCTGGACGCGGCCATCGCCTTCTACGAGAGAGTGACCGGCGAGACAGCCGCCCGCTTCGCGTTCGCCGGGGTGAGTCTGGCGAGCATCGGTCCCTTCCTCCTGTTCAGCGGGCCGGACGAAGCGGTGCAGCGGGTAGCCGGTGTCGGGGCCACTCTCGCGGTCGCCGACCTGGACACGGCGGTCGAGGAAGCGATGGCAGCAGGGGCCACCGTGGTGATGCCCGCTCAACCCACCCCCAACGGTCACCGTGCGGTACTGCGTCACCCCCAAGGAGGCGTGTACGAGTACGTCGGCCCCTGAGTGGCCCGCCGCGCCCGAGACCGTTGCACGGTGCCGCTGCGCGTGCGCATCGCCGTTCCCCGCCGAATCAACTCCAACCTCCGGGCGTGCTAGGGACGCTCGGCGAGCAACTCCGCGAGGAAGTCGATAAGTTGCGTGAGCCATTCCAATTGTGGACCTCCGCGTGCCCTGCGAAATCCGTGACGGCGGCCCCAGAAAGCGCTTTGGACCGCATGGAACTGAGCCCAACGCCGGGCGCGTTCGGGATCGACTTCCGCCGCCTCGGCGAAGACATGCAGGGTTCGGAACAGCATCCTGCTCAGGTCGCCCGCTTCGAGGAGCGCCGGCGACCGCGCCTTGAGCAGAGTGCCGCCGTCGTATGCAGGGTCTCCTGCGTACCCCTTGGGGTCGACGGCCAGCCACGGCTCACGGTCGGCACGCAGGATGTTGCGAGCATGCAAGTCGCCGTGGATGAGGGTGTCCGGCTGATCGCGGCCCAATTCCTGGGCCGTCGCCACGGCGGCGTCGACCACGTGTCGGGGCAACGCGTGTGTCAGCTCTGCGGCGTCCCGCCGGAGTTGGGCTACCCAGGCATCGGCCTGGTCCCGGAGCCGGGGCAGTTCAGGCGGCGCGGGGATGGCCAGCCGATGACTGATCCGTCCTGCGATCCTCATCACCTCATCGCTGTCCTCGACCTCCGCCAGGGTCGACGACCGGACTCGCTCCAGGAGCATCGCGAAGTGCTCGTCGTCGCGCTCGTGCAGCAGCACCGCTCCTCGTCCGCCCCAGGCCGCAAACGCGTCCGGTTCATGAACGTTGCCGGGATGGGGGAAGGACACCTTCACCACGGACGCCCCCTCGGCCAGCCGCCGCACCGGAACGATGACCCCGACTCCCCCATGCATGACCTCACCGTCCGGCACGCAGTCCCAGCGCCCCAGCAGCTCCTCCACGATCCCGGGCAGCTCGGCGAGCCAAGCCGCACCGGGCTCGCCCTCGCGCTCGACCGTGCTCCGCACGAACGCCTCTGGCACTTCCATCATCCCCGCACCCTACGCACCTGCCCCATGTGAAGGCGGGACGGGTGGCACCTCCCATGTCCCGGCACAAGGCGACGGTGCGATTGGCTCAGCTCGCGGGGGACTTGCGCGATGCGGAACGCCCAGGCGGTGGCTGCCACCCTGTTGCCGCCGCCCAGCGTTCGGCCGCAATCATCAGAATCTCGGTGGCCGGGGCCTTGATCTGCCCGTAGTCCAGCAGGTCGGGCACACTGCGGGCCAGACGTCGTTTGAACGCCCCCCACTCCCGACGGGCGGCCTCATCGGCGCGCAGATAGTCACGGAACAGGAGAGCGAAACGGCAGTTCGGTGCACCGTCCTCGCGCAGGTGGACGTTGCACCTGCGCGCACCCACCGGCGGGGCGAACACCAACTTGCGGCACTCCTTGCCGCCCGAAGTCTCCGCCCGGTTCCACAGCTCGGGACGGCAACGGAGACCGATCGCGGCAAGGAGCCCGATCTGCCGGGCGTCGTGGATCGAGTCGACGCGTACCTGAATGTCCACACAGTCCTTGGCCGCCAGGCCCGGCACCGCCGTGGATCCGACGTGGTCGATCGCACGTGCGTCGTTCCCCCAGAGCCTTGTGCAGTTCCCCGGCCAGCCGCTCGAAGTCCACCGGCCACTGCGACTGGTACTCCAGCACGGCCACTGCGGCCGCCTCATCGGCAAAGGGCATGCCTCCAGCATGCAACCTCACGCGTGCCCCGAACGCTGAACAACCCGAATCGAGGTGCGCGATCAGCGATGCAACTGACATGCTCCGCCCGTGAACGATGTCGAGGCTTTCCAGATCTCCAAGATCACCGGCTCGGCCGAGCTGGCAGGCATCACCGCCGGGCTGATCGGCGAGCTCCCGTCATGGTTCGGCATCCCTGAGGTCAACGCGGAGTACGTGGAGTCGGCCAACCGTCTCTCCGGACTCGTCGCCCGCACGGACACGGAGTCGATAGGCGTCCTGTTGTACCAGCGGCACTTCACCGAAGCAGCCGAGATCCACCTGCTGGCGGTTGCCCCGTCGTGGCATCGGCGAGGTGTCGGTAGGGCACTCGTCGATGAGCTCGTGTCGGAACTCTCCGTGGACGGCTGCCGGTTGCTCCAGGTGAAGACGTTGGGAGCCGCGCACCCCGATCGCGGCTATGCCCGGAACTCCCTGCCTGATCATGGTGAAGTGGCTGGCGCGCCCGACCTGAGCCCACCTCGCCCCATCCGGCCCGCAGCTCAGCCCTCTCGGTCTCCTCGGTCCTCTCGGCTCGATCAGCCGGGACGAGGAATTACTCTGCCCGCCCAACTTCCGCCCGCCGCACGTCAGTCCGCTCTTCGCACCGTCCGTCCGGAACCACCGGCCCTGGTCTCATCCACCGCGGTCTCGTCCCGCACGCAGCCTCCCGCTCCAGGAGCCCCCACCCGCAGGCCGTCCATCACAAGGTCCAGAAGGCGCTTCGCACGCGGCTGCCAGTCGCTGTGCGGGTCGATCTGCCAGAGCCCGGCGATGAAGAGCACGAAGTCATCGGGGGTCACCCCCGGCCGGATGGTGCCGACCTGCTCGTTCGCGGTCAGCAGCAGTGTGACCGCCCGAGTCACCGGGCCGTGGCCCAACTGGGCCAAACTGCCGTACTTGCCGGTGGACTTGCGCAACGCGTCGGCCAGGCCGGCCTTGGCCATGGCGTACTGGGCGAGACGGTCCATCCACTCCCTCAGCGCCCGGTCGGGTGCGCGGGTCCGGAGCAGTTGGTCCGCGGTGTCGGCCACCTGCTGCATCTCGTAACGGTAGACCTCCAGGACCAGGGCCTCACGGTTGGGAAAGTTGCGGTAGAACGTCCCCTGCCCGACGCCCGCCTTCTTCGCGATCGTGCTCAATGGTGCGTCCGCTGCCCGGGTCAGCTCGGCCAGCGCGACTTCCAGGATGCGTTCACGATTACGTTGCGCGTCCGGGCGCAGAGGCGTGCTCTTCTCGTCCCGCACTCGTCCTCCTCCCGGAAGCACGGCCGAGTCCGTCCTTGCTGAGCGGACAGCTGTCCGCTAGGTTCGACGATAAGCGGACAGCTGTCCGCTTGGATTCACCATAGCGGCAGATCCGTCCGGTGTGGCCGACCTGCGCCCACCGTCAATGGTTCCTTCACCGTCATCGCCCTCTCCCTCCCGGAATGTCCACCGGGATCGTCTCGTTCGACGCGCATCAGCAATGCGAAAGAAGGCTGATCATGACCCCATCGACGTCCAGTGCCATCACCCTGAACATCAATGGCGAGAAGTACACACTGCCCGTCGACCATCGCACCACCCTGCTCGACGCCTTGCGCGAGCGTCTCGACCTGACCGGTTCCAAGAAGGGCTGTGACCAGGGTCAATGCGGCGCCTGCACAGTGATGCTCGATGGACGCCGGGCCGTTTCCTGCCTCCAGCTCGCCGTCGCGGCCGAGGGGCGAGTGATCACCACCATCGAAGGCGTGGCCGCTGGCGAGCAGCTCCATCCCGTGCAGCAGGCCTTTCTCGACCTGGACGGCTTTCAGTGCGGTTACTGCACACCTGGGCAGATCTGCTCGGCCATCGCGGTGATCGAGGAACACGCGGCGGGCTGGCCGAGCGCGGTGACCGATGACATCCGACCCGAGGCGGGGGTGCCCGCGCTCAGCGCCGAGGAGATCCGCGAACGCATGAGCGGCAATCTGTGCCGTTGTGGCGCGTACGTGTCGATCGTGCAGGCAGTCGCGCAAGCGGCGGAGTCGGCCGGGTCCCCGGACAAGGAGGCAGTGGCGTGAGGGAATTCGGCTACGAACGCGCCTTCGATGTTCCCGGAGCGGTCGCTCTGCTCGGTTCCGACCCCGACGCCCGCTTCCTCGGCGGCGGCACCAACCTCGTCGACCTGATGAAGGCCGGCGTGGAGAGGCCCGCACTGCTCGTCGACGTACGCGAACTTCCGCTCGACGGAGTCGAGTTCATCCCGGGTGGCGGACTGCGCATCGGAGCGACCGTCACCAACAGCGATCTCGCGGCTCACCCCGAAGTCCGGCGTCACTATCCGGCTTTGGCCCAGGCCGTCCTGGCCGGCGCATCGGGGCAGCTGCGCAACATGGCCACGGTCGGCGGGAATCTGCTCCAGCGCACCCGTTGCGGCTACTTCACCGACATCAGCAAACCGTGCAACAAGCGCTCCCCCGGCAGTGGTTGTCCCGCCGTCGACGGCGAGCACCACAACCACGCGATCCTCGGCGCCTCCGAGCACTGCATCGCCACCCATGCCTCGGACATGGCGGTCGCGCTCGCCGCCTTCGACGCCGTCATCTCGTACGAAACGGCCGACGGTCCGGGCGAGTTTCCTATCACCGAGTTCTACCCGCCCGTGGGCGACACGCCGCACATCGAGACCGCTCTGCCGCCCGGCGCGCTGATCACCGGCGTCACACTGCCGCCCGCCCCGGTCGCCGCCCACTCGCGATACCGGAAGGTACGTGAGCGCGCTTCGTACGCGTTCGCGATCGGCTCGATCGCCGCCGCGCTCGACGTCCAGGACGGTGTCGTGCGCGAAGTGCGTCTGGCGTTCGGGGCTGTCGCGTCGAGGCCGTGGCGGGCCTGGACGGCCGAGCGGGAACTGATCGGCGGCCCGGCGAGCGCGGAGGCGTTCGCCGCCGCGGCGGATGCCGAGCTGGCCGCCGCCGAGGCCCTTCCCGAGAACGGCTACAAGGTGACGCTGATGCGCAACCTCGTCGTGGCCGTGCTGACCGAGCTCACCGAGGAGGTCTCCCGATGACCACGACGACCGGGGTCGCCACCGCGACAGGAGCAGTCGGCTCCGCCCACACCCGCGTGGAGGGCCGCGACAAGGTCACCGGGGCGGCCCGCTACGCCGGAGAGGTTCCCTTCACCGAACTGGCCCACGGCTGGCTGGTGTTGTCGACCATTGCCCGTGGCCGGATCCGCTCCGTGGAGGACGGCCCCGTCCTGGCCATGCCCGGCGTCCTGACCGTGCTGCACCACGGAAACGCGCCACGCGTCGACACCGATTACATGGGCATGCTGGGGCGACCGAACCCCATCCTCGGGATCTTCCAGCACGATCGCGTACCCTTCGTCGGCTGGCCCGTGGCGTTGGTGGTGGCCGATACGTCCGAGCAGGCCAGGGAGGCCGCCGAGGCGCTGGTGGTCCGGTACGACGAGGAGCCGCACGACATCGCCTTCCACGCCGGCCGTTCGGACGCGTACACGCCGGAGAACACCCCGATGGTCCAGGCCGAGACGGAGAAGGGGGACGTGGAGGCGCAACTCGGCGCTTCCGCCGTCGTCGTGGACGCGGAGTACACCACTCCGGAGGAGCACCACAACCCGATGGAGCCACATGCGGCGACGGCCCGCTGGGACGGCGGCCGACTCGACGTCATCGACTCCAACCAGGGAAGCACCTGGGTGGCGAGCGAACTGGCGCAGCTCTTCTCCCTCGATCCGGCCTCCGTGCGAGTGCGGTCCGAACACGTCGGGGGCGCCTTCGGATCGAAGGGGCTGAGCCCGCATCAGGTGGCGGCCGTGATGGCCACGACCGTCCTTCATCGTCCGGTCCGTGTTGTACTGACCCGCCGCCAGATGTTCTCGCTCATCGGCTACCGCAGCCCCACGGCGCAGCGGATCAGGCTCGGTGCCGATGCCGATGGCCGGCTGCGTGCCTTCGACCACCAGGCCCAGAACCTCACGTCGACCGTGCATGAATTCGTCGAGACGAGCGCCGTGCTGGGGCGCGTGATGTACGACGCCGAGGCGCATCACACCCTTCACCGGCTCGTCCGGCTCGACGTGCCGACCCCGACGTGGATGCGCGCGCCGGGCGAGGCACCGGGATCCTTCGCCCTCGAATCCGCCCTCGACGAGCTGGCCGAGAAGTGCGGCATCGACCCGATCGCGCTGCGCGCACGCAACGAACCCGAGACGGGTCCCGTGTCCGGGCTGCCGTTCAGCAGCCGCAATGTGCTCGCCTGCTTCGAGGAGGGCGCCCGCAGGTTCGGCTGGGCGGACCGGGACCCCCGTCCCGGCGTGCGCCGTGAGGGACGATGGCTGCTCGGGACCGGAACGGCGGCAGCCACCTACCCGTCGGGGGTCGGGCCGTCCACCGCGGCCGTGACCGCGGAGGCGGACGGGAGCTTCACCGTGCGGATCAACGCGGCGGACATCGGTACCGGGGCGCGGACCGCGATGACCCTGGTCGCCGCGGACGCGCTGCAGGTGGCCCCGGACCGCGTCCGGGTGCGCATCGCGGACAGCGACCTCGGCCCGGCGATGATCGCCGGAGGCTCGATGGGAACGCGCTCCTGGGCGTGGGCGGTGACGATCGCGGCGGACGAACTGCGGGAGCGTCTGGCCCTGAGTGGCGGCATTCCGCCGGAGGGAATCACCGCCCGGTCGGACACGGCCGAGGCCATCGGCGCACTCGTGAAGAAGGAACGCCACTCCTTCGGAGCACAGTTCGCCGAAGTCGCGGTGGATGTGGACACCGGTGAGGTGCGCGTACGACGGCTGCTCGGCATCTATGCCGCGGGCACCATCGTCAACCCGCTCACCGCCCGCAGCCAGTTCATCGGCGGAATGACCTGGGGGCTGTCCATGGCGCTCCACGAGGAGGCGATCAGGGACCAGGCATCGGGTGGCCACGTCGGCGCCGACCTCGCCGGCTATCACTTCGCCGCGCACGCCGACGTGCCGCTCATCGAGGCCGACTGGGTGGACGACCCCGTCCCGGGCGATCCGGTCGGGATCAAGGGCATCGGCGAGATCGGCATCGTGGGCGTGGCCGCCGCGATCGCCAACGCGGTGTGGCACGCGACCGGCGTACGCCACCGGGACCTGCCGATCCGTCCGGACCGCGTCCTGCGCGCGGCGGACGAGGCCCGACGCCGGGCGGCGGGAGGAGCCCGGAGTGCTTGACATCGCCGAGGAGCTGAGCCGGTGGTTCGAGGAGGGCCGGGACTTCGCCGTCGCCACCGTCGTGGCCGTCAGCGGCAGCGCGCCGCGCGGTCCCGGCGCCGCCCTGGCCGTCGCCGGTGACGGCACCGCCATCGGTTCCGTCTCCGGCGGTTGTGTGGAAGGCGCGGTGTACGACCTGTGTGTCCAGGCGCTCGGGGACGGGCGGACGGTGCGCGAACAGTTCGGATACGACGACGAGGACGCCTTCGCTGTGGGGCTCACCTGCGGCGGCGTCGTCGAGGTCCTGGTCACGCCGGTGCGTGCGGACGCACCGGTGTTCCGGGCCGGGATGTCGGCCGCGGTCCGAGGAGAGCCGGCGGCCCTCGCCCGGGTGGCCCGGGGCCCGGTGCGCCTGCTCGGCCGGGCACTGCTCGTCCACCCCGACGGATCGTACGAGGGCAGCCTGGATGGAGATCCGGACCTGGACCGGACTGCGGCGGCGGAGGCCCACGCGATGCTGGACACCGGCTGCACCGGCACCGTCGAGATCGCGGAGGACGGATCGCGCTGTCCGGGCGGTGTGACGCTGTTTGTGGAGTCGAGGGTGCCGCCGCCCCGGATGATCGTCTTCGGTGCAGTGGACTTCGCGACGGCACTCGTACGGGCGGGCAAGTTCCTCGGCTATCACGTGACCGTGTGCGACGCCCGGCCGGTCTTCGCCACTCACGAACGCTTCCCCGAGGCCGACGACCTCGTGGTCGACTGGCCGCACCGCTATCTCCGGCGCACCGCGACCGACGAACGCACCGTCCTGTGCGTGCTCACCCATGACGCCAAGTTCGACGTTCCCCTCCTGGAGACGGCCCTGCGGCTGCCGGTCGCGTTCGTCGGCGCGATGGGCTCGCGCCGCACCCACGAGGACCGCAATCGCCGCCTTCGCGAAGTCGGCGTGACCGGCGCCGAGTTGGCCCGCCTGCGCTCTCCGATCGGCCTCGACCTCGGCGCCCGTACGCCCGAGGAGACCGCCCTGTCCATCGCGGCGGAGATCGTCGCGGCGCGCCGGGGCGGCACGGGTGTTCCACTGACCGGCTCGGGCACACCCATCCACCATGACGTGGGCGGGAGGGAGGCGGGCGAAGCCCGTTCCCGAACGGCAGCGTGACCTGACGGAGGCCGGGCCGCCGATAGCTGGGCGAACGCGAGGCCGGGAGAGACTCTCTCAGTGGTCGCGTCCGCTCAGCCCGATGCCGAGTTCCACCAGGCCGTCGAGGACCAGGTCGATACTGACTGCGGCGAGCAGCAGCCCCAGAAGCCGGCCGAGCAGTTCGAATGTCGCATGGTGTGTGGCACGGAGCACTCGTTCCAGGAGCAGGATGCAGACGAGGTCGAGCAGAATCACCGCCACGTACGCGCCGGCAACCGTGGAGCGCCAGGTCCAGGACGAACGCGCGGTGGCCTCGATGAGCAGCGCTGTCATGGCCAGCGGACTGACGACGAACGGCACGAGGAGTTCGCGCAGTCCGCTGGTCACGTCGGAGGTTTCCTCGTCCGGTGCGTCCACTCCGGTCCGAATCCCCAGGACGAGACCGACGGCGTAGAGGAAGAAGATGATGCCGCCGGCGAGCAGGAGAGCGGGGGTGCTGATATGGAACAGGTCCAGGAGCACCGGGGCGGTCAGGCTGGCTACCAGGCCGATGAAGATCGCCGCGCCGCAGGACAGCAGGGCGATGGTACGAAGTTGGCGCGTCGGGTGCAGTTTCGCCAGGTGAGCGAAGGAGAGCAGAACCTTGGGCGGCCCGACGACCGAGACGAAGGTGATCAGAGCGGCGGAGAAAGTGAGCGCGTTCACCCGCGAAATCTAGGCCGCCGGGACCGACTACACGCAGTAGGCGAGGCTGGTGTCCCCCGCATCCGGCGAACAGGATCACGGCGCCGGGCTCACGCTGCGCGATGCCCGATCCGGCAGGCAGGTCTTCGACGCGCCCCTGTCTGCGGCGGTGTCTCCGAGCCGTCCCTTCTTCTGACGACATTCGATTCGGTTGGCATGGATCTCCCGAACACCCGTCAGTCGAAAAGGGTCAGCTCGAACCATGGGGCATCTGGCACAGGCTTCTCCGCACGGAACGATGACTTGCGGTCGACGCAAACACGGTTGACGCTCCGGGGTACGCTCGGATTTCCTTCTGCGATGCCTGACATTCGCATCGAACGGCCAGACAGGGAAACCGCATTCAAGAACTGGCAGTACGTCCACAATACGATCATCCCTACGCACGTCCTGTCGCTGGACGACGTACGGGAACGCGCCCGGCGACACCACCTGAAAGTCGCCTATCTCGGTGACGGTCTCGTGGGTAGCAGCACCCTGCGGCCGCCGACGGGTGATACGACGGCGGCCACGGTGATCGCCCGCGTCCTGCCGGCGCGCCCGCACGCCACTGCGCGGCGCGGAGCTGAGCCGCGACCCGTCCAAACCATTGCGACGCGATGGGGAGCGGGTCAAGGACGAGGTGTTGCGTCGCGCGGTAGCGGCCAAGTTCCGTACACACACCGACATCCGTGATGTTCTGCTGGCCACCGGCGATGAAGAGATCGTCGAGGACACGACCACCGATCACTCCTGAGGTGGCGGTAGAACCGGGAACGGCAAGAACATGCTCGGACGGATCCTTGTCCGTACCCGTACCCGTACCCGTACCCGTGGCCGGCTCGGGCCGAATTCGCCTAAACCCACGGGAGCCACGGCCGTCCCGGACGGCGACCGGAGGAAGTGTTCGTGCCCGCTCGCGGTCGAGCAGCCGACCCGTGCCACCCGCCGACGGGCGGGGACACGGGCCGACCGCGCCGTCATCCCGGCCCGGTGTCTCGCTCAGCGTTCGGAGGCCGGCTCAGAACACGAACGGTCCCGGCGACTGAGCGGAGGTCGCGCTGCAGGTCGCGGTGATGCCGAACACCACGACCTTGAGGGACTTGGCCTCCAGGCTGTCCCCCGAGGCGACGGTTCCCTTGAGCGGCCCCGTCGACACAGGACTTCCGGCGGGGATGGCAGGGTTGGAGTTCCCGGTGAACGTCACCGTTGACGCGCCCTTGTTGGTGAGCGTGAGCGTGGAACTGACCGAGTTCGCCCCGATGCTGATCGGTGCCGTGATGGCGGACGTCGAGACATTGATGGTCGCGCTCGTGCCGTCCTGCGTGGCGGTGAGGGTCGCGCTGCCCGAGCCGTAGGATCCGCAGTCGAAGGAAATGGTGGCGGTGGTGGGGGCGACCGCCTCGGCCGTGGGTGCCAGCGCGAGCGTGCCCGCGGCGAGGGCGGAACAGATGGCGAGTCGCCGCATGCCATACCTCATGGTGGTTGCCCTTCATGTGGGGGGACTGCCGACGCGCTGAATCGACGTGCCGCGCCGGAACACAACACTCCCTGACGAACCGTCAGGGGAGCTGTCTTCCCCATTGAGGCACGACCCCCTTGAAGCAACAAGGCACATCACCATGATTCTTGACATGCTACGGCCAATTCAGGTCACCCCCGGGGCTCCCCCGTCAGGAGGGCAGCTTCAGATCCGTGCATCCATGGCGCCGCGCGGCACCTTCGGCGAAGGCGCGCAGTGCGGTGCGGAGGTAGCCGCGCGGCGGGGCCGCGTACTCGGTGTCATTGACGGCGAAGAGGGCACGCGGGCCCGTGCCGCACACGGCACTCGCCCAGGCGCTGTGACGGTCGGCGCCCGCGTCGCCGCGGTAGCCGCCGGGGCCGTCCTCGGAGGTGCGCAGGCGCTGCGCGTACGGGCCGAACGCGGCGTCGAACCAGTAGAGTTCCTCGTCCCGCGCCTTGGTCTCACCGAGTGCACAGAACTCCAGGAGGGCGGTGCCGGGGGCGATGGTCTCACGATGCCAGTCGACGGAGTCGTCACCGGGGACGGGAACCCCGGCACAGGTGCCCGTGGCGTTGCCGGGCGCCGGGCGGTCGGCCTGTACGGGGATCGGCGGCACGCCGGTGCCGTGGGTGGCGTCGCACGACCAGCGCTCGGCGGCCCGTTCGGCGGTGGCCGTGCCCAGCCGGGCGATCTGCCGGGTCTCCGCTGCGTTCTCGTGCGACTCGTCGGCACGCACGGCCACCACGAGGGAGGCGGGTCTGTTGGTGCAGTTCAGCACGATGCCGGTCTCGCGGAAATCGGTGTAGCCCTGCCAGCCACCGCCGACGGCGACGGGCAAATGGTCGGAGTCCCCGTCACGCAACATCGAGAGCGGATCGCCGGAAAGGTTGCGGTTGCGGACGGCGTCGTGCGGAATCAGAGCGGCCAGCAGCCGGGTGTCCGCCACCCCGCACTCGTCCCAGCGGTCGTCGTCCGCACCACCCGTGCGGTCCCCCGGCAGTCCCGAGTCGGTGGAGTACGCGGTCAGGGCGGCGGACTCGGCGACCGGCAGCAGGCCCTCGCAGTACGTCGCGAGCCGGTCCTCGTACCGCCACCGTTTGCCGGTGTCGCTCATCCGGTACCAGCCGTAGCCGGCCGCGAGCACCAGGACCAGTGGCACCACGGCATACAGCGCAATCCGGCGCATCGTCTTCATGGAGAGTCGGCCTCCCCCGTATCGATCACGGGCCCCTGCCTATCATCCGGGGCCCGTGACCCGACAACCGCCCTGCCCGAAATGGGCACTGCTGCGGGCTTCGAGCAGCGCGGATCACACCGCGTCCCGCGCGGCCCGTCCCGGGCAGCGCCACAGTCGGCCAAGGCCGGTCGCCGTACGGGGCGGGGCCCAGTCAGTCCCGGCCCGCTCCGCTCGACAGCTAGGGCCTTCGTTTGGAACATGCCGGGCTCGCGGGGTCCGGCCTGATCCAAACGAAAGACCCTAGGCCGGCCACGCGATCTGCCCGTTCGCGACCTCGATCACATCCGGCGTCAGGGCTTCGAGATGCCTCAAACCGCCGATCGGAACGGCATCGCCCACGAGCCGGTCGGTGTCGTGAACTCGGGCCGCCAGCCAGCAGAGCAGCTCGCCGACCTGCTCGAACTCGTCCGGGTGGATCTCCTGCCGGGAGGTCAGCGACCAGCCCTTCCGCGGCAGGTCCGCGCGGTCGGCCAGTGCCGAGCCGAGCACACCGCCCACCCGCCAGGCCGCGCCGCTGCCAGCGAGCAGTGGACGAGGTTCGTCCTCGCTCACCGGGTCCCCCGCCTCGTCCACCACCACGATCGGGAACGCGGTCACGATGGACAGGCGCTCCGGCTGCGGCCCGATTCCCAGATGCCAGCGCAGCTCGGCGAGCTCCTGCTCGGAGAGCTCGTCCCGCAGATCGACCGATATCGCCAACTCATACACGTCACTCACGCCAGGCACCCTACAGAGGGAGTCCGACATGCCGATCCGGACCCGGGACAGGGCGTACACCCACCACGCTCCGCCTCCCGTGATGCGATGAGTCGCCGCACCCACCGGCCGTGTGACACGCCCGGTGATACGACGATCTCGATCCCGGTGCGACGTTTCCGTTCAAGCCCGTATGTGCCCGAATCTATTTACATCCCCGAATCGCGGGCGTAATCTGACCGCCAAACCACACACTCGGGCATGGAACGGATCCAAAACAACATGTATGCACCGGAGCGGCAGCAAGCCATCCTCCGCCTCGCCCGCGAGAGCGGCCGGGTCGACGTGCTGTCACTGGCCGAGGAGTTCCAGGTCACCGCCGAGACCGTGCGGCGTGATCTGAAGAGTCTCGACCGGGCCGGGCTGCTGCGGCGCGTCCATGGCGGCGCGATCCCGGCCGGGCGGCTCGACTTCGAGCCCGACCTCGCCGAGCGCGATGCAGTGGCCATCGACGAGAAGGAACGCATCGCGACAGCCGCGATCGGCGAGCTCCCCACCGACGGCAGCGTGATCATCGACGCGGGCAGTACGGCCGCCCGGCTGGCCGCGGCCGTCCCGTTGGACGCCCACCTCACCGTGGTGACCCATGCGCTGCCGGTGGCCGCCCGGCTCGCCGACCATCCCGGCATTGCGCTGCACCTCGTCGGCGGCCGGGTCCGGCACCGTACCCGCGCCGCCGTCGATGCCTGGGCGTTGAACGCCTACAGCGAGATCAACGCCGACGTCGTCTTCCTCGCCACCAACGGCTTCTCATCGAAGGGCGGCCTGACCACGCCGGACCTGGCCGAGGCCGCCGTCAAACGCGCCATGATCGCTGCCGCCCGGCGGGTTGTGCTCCTGGCCGACTCCGCCAAGTTCGGCCAGGAGCACTTCGCCCGCTTCGGCGATCTCACCCAGGTCGATCTGCTCATCACCGACACCGGACTCAGCTCCGACGACGCCCTCGCCATCGAGAGCCTGGGCACGGAAGTAGTACGCGCATGATCCTCACCGTCACCCCCAATCCGAGCCTCGACCGTACGTACGAGCTGCCCGAGCTGACCCGCGGAGCCGTGCTGCGGGCCACGGACGACCGGGTCGACCCCGGCGGCAAAGGCATCAACGTCTCGCGCGCTGTCGCGGCGGCCGGCCACCGTACGATCGCTGTCGCACCGCTCGGCGGACCCGAGGGCGCGCTGCTCGCCCGGCTGCTGGGCGAGCACGGCATCGAGGCGGCCGGAGTGCCGATCGTCGGCAGTACCCGTATCAATGTGACGCTCGTCGAGCCCGACGGAACACTCACCAAGGTCAACGCGGTGGGCCCGGAGATCACCGCGGCCGAGGCCGAGGCCCTGCTCGATGCCGTACAGACCAGGTCGATGGCCACGGACTGGATCGCCTGCTGCGGCAGTCTGCCGCGTGGACTGCCGCCGCAGTGGTACGCCGAGCTGGTGGCGCGGAGCCACCGTGCCGGGGCCCGGATCGCCCTCGACACCTCCGGCGCGGCGCTGACCGCGGCGCTGCGGGAGCGCCCCGATGTGATCAAGCCGAACGCGGAGGAGCTCGCCCAGGCCGTCGGTCGCCCGCTGGCGACGGTGGGCGATGCCGTGAAAGCGGCGGAGGAACTCCGCGAGCGCGGTGCCCGCTCCGTTCTGGCCAGCCTCGGGGCCGACGGGCAGTTGCTGGTCGACGGTGCGGATACGTACTTCGGCAGCGCCCGGGTGGAGACGGTCCGCAGCAACGTCGGAGCGGGCGACGCCTCCCTCGCGGGCTTCCTCGCCGCAGGCGGAAGAGGCCAGGCCGCGCTCGCCGCGGCGGTCGCCCACGGCGCGGCGGCCGTACAGCTGCCGGGCAGCGTCATGCCGACCCCGGCCGATCTCGATCTGTCGGCGGTCACCACAACCACCGAAATCCCTCTGGACCAACCCCTGACGGAGCCGACTTCATGACTGCCGCGCATCCGCGACCCAGCCCGCCGCCCCGAGTGTCCCCCGCCGCCCGCAGGACGGTCCACGAGCAAGGAGCCCCGCGATGAGTGAACTGATCACCGCGGAACTGGTCGATCTCGATCTGTCCGCCGAAACGAAGCACGACGCCGCCCGGTCGCTCGCCGAGCGGATGGTCGCCGAGGGCCGGGTGACCGACCTCGACGGCTTCCTCGCCGATGTCGCAGCTCGTGAGGCACAGATGCCGACCGGCCTGGACGGCGGCATCGGCATCCCGCACTGCCGCAGCGAGCATGTCACCGCGCCCACGCTCGCGTTCGGACGCAGCGGTCCGGGCATCGACTTCGGTGCGGCGGACGGCCCCGCCGATCTGATCTTCCTGATCGCCGCGCCGGCCGGAGCCGACGACGACCACCTCACCATCCTCTCCGCGCTGGCGCGGCGGCTGATGGACCCGGACTTCACGGGCGCGCTGCGCGCGGAGCGCGACGCCGGCGCGGCCGCGGCCCTCATCCGCGGCGAGGAGGCCAGCCCGGCCGATTCGGCTCCGGAGGCCTCGCCCCCGGACGACGTACCGGTGGACAACCCTGGCGCGGACAGCGCCGCACCGGCCGCCGCCGCACCGTTCCGGATCGTCGCCGTCACGTCCTGTCCGACCGGTATCGCCCACACCTACATGGCGGCCGAATCGCTGGCAGCCGCGGCCCGTGCCGAGGGCGTGGTGCTCGATGTCGAGACGCAGGGCTCGGCCGGGTTCGAGCGGCTCGATCCCGGGCTGATCGCCTCCGCCGACGCGGTCATCTGGGCGCATGACGTCGAGGTGCGCGAGAAGGCCCGGTTCGACGGCAAACCCATCGTCGACACCGGGGTAAAGGCGGGGATCAACCGCCCTGCCGAGCTGATCGCCGAAGCGAGGCAGAAGGCGGAGCGCGGCGAGACCAGCACCATCGCGGCCGGCGCCGCTCAGCAGGACGGTGGAGCCGCGACCGGCGGTGACCACGCCCACTTCGGGATCCGGCTGCGGACCTATCTGATGTCCGGCGTCAGTTACATGGTGCCGTTCGTCGCGGCAGGCGGGCTGCTCATCGCCCTGTCGTTCGCCATCGGCGGCTACGAGATAGCCGGTGCGAAATCCGTCGCGGACCACTTCGTCTGGGGCGAGGCCGACAGTTGGGCGGCTCTGCTCAACCAGATCGGCACCGCCGCATTCGCCTTCCTGGTGCCGGTGCTGGCCGGGTACATCGCGTACGGCATGGCCGACCGGCCCGCGCTCGTTCCCGGCTTCGTCGGCGGCGCCATCGCACTCACCGTCAACGCGGGCTTCCTCGGCGGCCTCGCGGCCGGTCTCCTGGCCGGTGCGGTGGTGATGGCGATCCAACGGGTGAAGGTCCATCCCACTCTGCGGGGCATCATGCCGGTGCTGGTGATTCCCCTGATCGCCTCGGCGGTCGTCGGCTTCCTGATGTTCATCGTCGTCGGCAAGCCGATCGCGTCCCTCCAACGCGCCCTGACCGACGGGCTCAACGGGCTCTCCGGCTCGAACGCGATCATTCTCGGCATCGTCCTCGGACTGATGATGTGCTTCGACATGGGCGGGCCGCTCAACAAGGTGGCGTACGCCTTCGCGGTCGGCGGTCTGGCCGACCCGACGCCCGGCAGCCTCAAGGTGATGGCCGCGGTGATGGCCGCCGGTATGGTGCCGCCGCTGGCCATGGCACTCGCGACCACCGTGCGCGGCAGGCTGTTCAGCAAGACCGAACGGGAGAACGGCCGGGCGGCCTGGGTCCTGGGCGCATCCTTCATCAGCGAGGGCGCGATCCCCTTCGCGGCGGCCGACCCGCTCCGGGTGATCCCGTCGGTGATGGCCGGCGGCGCGGTGACCGGTGCCCTTTCGATGGCCTTCGGCTGCACATTGCGGGCCCCGCACGGTGGCATCTTCGTGGTGCCGCTCATCGGGCATCCGTTCCTCTACCTGCTGGCCATCGCCGCCGGTACGACGGTCGCCACCGCCCTGGTCGTCCTGCTCAAGGGCATGCGCCGGAACACGGAGGCGCCCGCACAGGCGACCGAGGAGCCCAAGATCTCCGTCGCCGCCTGACGGATTCCCCAGCAACCCCACCCCTCCACCACCACAGGAGAGTTCACCATGCATCAGCGCACCGTCGTCGTCGGTTCCCGCAGTGGTCTGCACGCCCGCCCGGCCTCGTTGTTCGTCAAGGCCGCTGCCCAGCATCCGGTCAAGGTGACGATCGGCCGGGACGGTCAGAGCGCGGTCGACGCCCGGAGCCTGCTCTCCGTACTCGCCCTCGGGGCCCAGCACGGCGATTCGGTGGTGCTGGCCGCGGAGGGCGAAGGCGCGGAGACCGCGGTCGAGGAGCTGGCCGCGCTCCTCGCTCGCGACCTGGATGCGACGCCGTAATTTCAGCTGCCCCCTGCCGTCCCCGGAGCACACAACGGCTCCGGGGACGGTGTGCGCGCCCGGAGCCGTTGGGTCGAACCGGCTGCAATGGCAGGCAGGGCCGTGTTACCACGTTCGGCATCACCGTGTCCGTGGGGCGCGGCTGCCCAGCGAAAGGCGGCAATTTCACGCTGCCCGGCCTGCTCGCCGGTGTTCGTCGGGGCTGAACAGCAGTCCGCCACGGGTGCCGGGAGTGTCACCGGCTCACAGCGTTCGGGCCAGCCGGAACCCCAGGTCGTCGATGCGGAACGTGGGGTGGCTCTTTCGGCGGCACGATGCGCGGCAGCCTCGGGGCCGGTCGAATCCGCCCCCGCCACGGAATACGCGGTACGGGCCGTAGACCTCGGGGTCGTAGAGGTCCCAGCACCACTCCCACACGTTGCCGATCATGTCGTGGAGGCCCCACGCGTTGGGCATCCTGGTCGCGACGTCGTGCACTTCGTCACCGGAGTTCCCGCGGTGCCAGGCGATCTCGTCCAGGTCGCCGTAGCGGTCGCCGGAGGTTCCGGCTCTGCATGCGTACTCCCACTCCGCCTCGGACGGGAGCCGATAGCCGTCGGCCTGCCAGTCGCAGACCACGTCCAGCCCGTCGGGGTCGTCGCCCGTCGAGTAGCAGGGCCGGAGTCCCGTCGCCTGCGAGAGCAGGTTGCAGAACCGGACAGCCTCGTTCCAGGAGATCTCGGTCACCGGTGTACGTGGACCGGCCGAACTCGCGGGTACCTCGCCTCGAACCGCGTGGTACAGCTCGCGGGTCACGGGGTACGGCGCCAGTCGGAAGGCGGCAACCTCCACCTTCCAGTCCGTCCTCGTCCCCTCGTCCCGCAGCACGATCTCCCCGCCGGGGATGCTCCTCATGCTCTCGGCATTCGCCTGGCGAAGTATGGATTCCGCGCTCATCGCAGCTCCTCATGTGCTCCAGCTCGTCAAGCCGGTGCGCCGGACCGGCAGCCTCGCGGGGTGGGTGCCCCGTCCTGCTGTCTCCTGAGCGAGTGAGAATACAGACGACAGTGACGCAGCGGCGCGGCGCGGTGTTCCCGATGCCCCGCCACATCGCCCCGCAACGGCACCAGCCGCGACACCGGACCACGACTCCCCATCCGTGGGGATCAGTACGTGGACGGCGACGGGGCCGCGTCCGCCGCCGGGTCAGTCGCTGTAGCCGGGCATGGTGGTCCAGAGCGGATCGATGTGGCCCAGCCAGGCATCTTGTTCGTCCGCCAACGGCCGCTTCAGGGGAAGCGGGAGGAAGCGGCAGGCGAAGGTGAAACCGGCGTCATCGCCGTCTCCTCGGACCTGGTGCTCCCACGTGTCAGGGATGTCGGCCGCTGCTCGGAGGAAGAAGAAGGTGGTCCTGCGCGGCTGTCCCGTATCGGGGTGCCTCTTGTCCTCCACGGCGATCCTCCGGACCACGGTGGCTGATGAAAGCCCGGTTTCCTCCGCGACCTCTCGCAGGACGGCGTGTTCCATTTCTTCGTCCGGTCCCACTCCGCCGGCGGGCACCTGGGTACCGGCTGCCGGCATTCCGATGTGGTCGAACACCAGCAATTCGGGTACGGCACGATTGCGGATCACGTATGCGGCGACACGGATTCTGGGTCGGGTCATACACACATCCTCTGCCACCGGCAGCGCTCGCCGAACGGGACCGCACGGGACCGGGCTTGAAGGCTGGAGAGCAAGAGGCATCCGCATGCCCATGGGCGCAAGGGACTTTCGCCGGAATACGCGGTTCTCTCCCTCTGGAAGACTGGTTGTGTGACGGTGACAGAGGAACTCCTGCGAGAACAGGACACACTGCGATCCGCGGCGGACGGGGTCAGCGCCGATCTACGGCTGGACGAACTGCTGCCCGAGGTCGGCCGGCCGGTGCGGGTGGGAAGTTACGCCCTTGGTCTGATGGTCCGTCGCGACCTGGACGTAACGGTGATCTGCCCGCAGCTCGACCCGCGGACCCTGGAAGCCGTTGCCGGCATCGGCGCACAACTGGCACAGCACCAGCGGGTGCGGCAGGTCCGGTTCCGTGATGACACCGGTGAGTGGAACACCGACCCGGACTACCCCGACGGGCTCTATCTCGGTGTGGACTGTCGCTCAGTGCGAGGTCAGGACTGGACCCTGGACATCTGGTTCGTCGACGAACCCGACCGACAGCCCGACCTCGCCCACCTCAAGGCGATGCCTCCGCGTCTCACTTCCGAGACCCGCGCGGCGATTCTCGAAGTCAAGCGGGCCTGGGCAGACCGTGCCGAGTACGGCAAGTCCGTGAAGAGCGTCGACATCTACCGGTCGGTCCTGGACGACCACGTCCGCACACCCGAGCAGTTCGACGAGTGGCGTGCCCGCGCGGAGGCCTGAGTGCGATCAGCGTCGATTCCGTGGGCATCGTCCGTCGTTCGTCGATCAGGCCCGGACCGGTGCGCGGCATCATGTGATCGTTGACGACTTCGCAGCCTCAGCTGCCTCCGTCATTTGCTCAGTGCGCTCAGGGCGGCGGATAGCCTTCACGGATGACCGACGACCCCTTGCTGCTGAACGTCCAGTTCGACGAAGCCGGCCTCGTCGTAGCCAAAGAGCCTGGTGAGAACGGAGCTTATTACTTCCCTCGCCATGGCCAGGTGCCGGACAGTTCGCGGTGCTCGCTGCCCCTGGCCGAGGCATTGCACGCGCGGATCCGGCCCGTCGGCACTGCGGAGACCGTGCTGCGGAACTGGGTGACGGGAAGTCCGGCGCGGGAAATGGCTTCCTGGGATGATCCGACGGCTGCCGATCCGGTGCGGGTCCGGGCCGGCGCGGTGGTGATTCGTGAGGGGCGGATGCTGCTCATCGGCTTCAAGGAGGACGGGCAGCCGTTCTACGAGATTCCGGGCGGCGGAGTCGAGGACGGCGAGACTCTGCACGCTGCGGTGATCCGCGAACTGCGGGAGGAGTCCGGCCTGCGCGGCGAAGTGGTCAGGGAACTGGCCCGTGTCTGGAAGGACAATCGCCGTGAGCACTACTTCCTTCTGCATGCCGAAGGCGAGATCGGTGCGCGTGCGGAACTCGACAACCACGGCGGAACGCCCACGTGGATTCCGGTCGACCAGCTGCCCACCACCCCGGTGTGGCCCCGGCGACTGGCCTGGCGCGTCGCTCACTGGCACACGACAGGGTGGCCGACTCGACCGGCCGAACTCGCCGACAGCATCAACGACCTGCAGGCCACCTGCACTTGGTGAGTGTGTTTCGCGGTGCCCGTCATCGATGCACACGCGGCACGGGGCACCCGGGGCGTCGAGTTGATGGAGGCCGCAGTCTCCTGAGCGCACGCGCGCCACGAGAAGGGCCTGCCGCGACCGCGCAATGGAGCTCGTATCGCGACAGACCTCTCGCAGTGGGCGCCGGGCGGACCGGGTCCAGCGGCTCCCGGGTACCGTCAGGCCGTGTGCAGGGTCAGCCCGTACCGGTTCAGGATCTCATTGATCGGCTGGTGCCAGGTCTCCCCGCCGCCGGTGCAGTCGCCCCAGCCACCCGAGGTGACTCCCTGGGCCTGGTCCCCGCTGATGAACGAACCTCCCGAATCTCCCGGCTCGGCGCAGACACTCGTCTTGGTCATCTGATAGACCGCACCCTGGCTGTAGTTCACGGTCTCGTTCGTGGCCAGCACATTGCCGCAGTGCCAGTGGCTGGTGGAGCCGGAACGGCAGATCGAGGCACCGATGGGCGCCTCCGCGGAGCCCCGAACCAGCTGGTCCGAAACGGTGCCCCAGCCGAGGACCACGGGGACGGTCCACCAACCGTTGCCGACACTGACCCAGGCGTAGTCGTCATCGGGGAAGGACGACCCCTGGAAGTTGCCGATGGCCGAACGGTCCCATCCGCTGACCGCGGCGCCTGCCTGTCCGCAATGTCCTGCCGTGACGAAACCGCCGTACACGGAGAAGCCGATGGAGCATCGGACATTGCCCGTGTAGTAGGGATCGCCGCCCACGGTTCCGGCAGCGAAGGTCCTGGGCGCCTCGGGTGTCTGATTCACCAGTACGGGGCCGGTCTTGCGGGCCCGTTCGACGAACTCGCGGACATCGTTGTCACCCGCTGCCGAAGCGACGACGTCGACGACGACCCGGTTGACCTTCGGGTCGACGTGCCAGCCGCTGACACCGTCCGGCGCGGTCAGCCTGTCGATCCGCGTCTTGGTCGCGTCGAGCTGCCGTGCGTTGTGGCGTACCAGCTCGACGGACGCGCCGGCCGCTCGGACGACGCCCGACTTCCGGCCGTCGGTGACGGCCACGGTGAGCCTGCCCGTGGCCGGATCGAACCAGGAGCCGGCATAGGACGATCCGGCGACCCGTCGCGCCTTGCCCTGTACGGCGGTTGCCGTCTTCTCCGCGGCCAGTCTGGCCCTGGCCTGACTCTCCGTCAGGCCGAGGTCCCTTTGCATGGCGGAGAGCAGTCCTGCGGACGCCGGCGCTCCATCGGTCGCGGAACGGGGTGTCACGGAAGGCGAGTCCGCTGCGGCGGCGGACGCCGGGCCCGAGGCGAGACCCACGGTCACCCAGGCTCCGACAACCAGCGCGGCAGCCAGACTCGTACGCAGCGCGTTCACACATCTCAAGGCAATGGCCCTTCTGTTGTTCCGGCATCGTGGGGGAGGAACAGCAGGCGTCCGGGAGCTCTCACCTGAGAGCGCTCTCAGAGTGTGCCGCAACGGACTGTAACGCAGCTCGCCTATCAGGTCCATGCCAATGGGCGTATCGGTCCCGGCCGAGGAGTGCGTTCTTCGCACCACGGCGTCCCCACCACCCCCGCCTCCCTCCGCTCAGGGCGGACACCTATGCTCGCGTCAGATGATCGCGCGTGCCCGATGCTTCGGCTTCCGCCACGGGTCTCGCGAACGGCAGCGCACTCTCCCGCAGGAGCCTCACCATGACTTCCTCCGCCGACGAATCCGCTTCCTGGACCAGGTTGCGGGAGGGCTCCCCGCGGGTTCCCCATACACCCCTCGACGAGGAGAAACGGCGCAGCTCGGACATTCCGGGCACGTTGCTGCCTGCACCGGACGGGATGAATCACCCCCTGGTCTTCGAACCCGCTCTCAAGCAGTTCGCCAATGCCTACCGGGCAGGAGAACCGGACTTCGGCGATGGCGGGGAAGAGGTGGGGCGCACCTGGCATCGGGCGCGGCGCACCGTACTCGACACAGTGCTCGCGTCCATCGCGGACGGCCCGTGGGGCGACCATCTGGTGCTGCGTGGCAGTGTGTTGATGGCCACATGGTTCGGTAGGGCCGCCCGCGACCCGGGTGATCTGGACTTCCTCTTCGTACCCCGGGACTGGGCCATGGACGACCCTCGGACCTCGGGTGTCTTCGGCACGATCGCCCGTGACGCGGCAGCGGCCGCCGTCGGTGGCCCCGTCCGGATCGACGCGGCAGGCATGGTGACGGAGGACATCTGGACGTACGACCGGGTTCCGGGCCGACGCATGCTGTTGCCGTGGACGGCGGACGGTGTGCCCGGCGGCACCGTGCAGCTCGACGTGGTGTTCAACGAGATCCTTCCCTCGCCCGCCGTGCTCACCGAACTCCGGCCGCTGGGAGACGGCCCGGGTTGCCGCGTGCGGGCCGTGTCCCCCGAGCTGTCGCTGGCCTGGAAGTTGCTGTGGCTGGTCACCGACATGTATCCGCAGGGCAAGGATCTGTACGATGCCGTGCTGCTCGCGGAACACTCCCCACCTGTTTACGAACTGTTGCGGGAGGCCTTCGTTCTCGGCGGGACCGAGGGCCTGCGGCCCGTCAGCGCCCGGTTGTTCGACGATTTGGGGGTACAGACCGGTTGGGAGCACTTCATCGCAGAACACCCGTGGGTCACGGAAAGTGCCGCGAGCTATTGCGGACGTCTCGCGCGAGCGCTGGCACCGCTCCTGGAGACGGAGGTGTCGGCTGGCGGGACGGGCCGGTACCGACAGTGGTCCCGGTGGCTGCAGCCACTGGTGGAGGCCACGCGCGCGTCGGCCGCGGAGGCCCCTGCCGCCGCACTCGGATATCTGGCCGAAGGCGGGCGGGACGGGCTGCTGGCGGCCGTCGTGGTCGTACGGGAGATCACCGGGCCCCGGCGTCCGGATCTGGCGGACGCACTCGCCGACGTCCTTTCCCATGAGGGAAGTTGGCAGTACTGGCGGGACCATCCCGAGGCGTGCGTCCGGCTCCTCGACGAGCTGCGCTGATCAACTCCCCCGGGCCCTGCCCCGGTTCAGCCGGCCCGGCCCATCGCGCTGCGCAGCATGGCAACCGTCGTCGCGGCCGCCGCTCGCTCCGCACCGTCGTCCGTCGCGCGCACTCGCTCCTCCAGGAGGACCACGGCCGCCTGAAGGACACCCACACGCACCGGAACGCTCTGCATCGCCGTCAGTACGGCCGCCGCCTGTTCGGCCGGGGTGGCCGTGGCGGCCTGTGGAATGAGGGTGGTGATTCCGCGCCCGAGCGCGCGGTCGCGAGGCGGCTGAGCCGCGGCTGTGGTCACCCGAGAAGTGTGCCGCACCGGACCCGGGGAATCGGTCAGCGACCTGGCTGTGACGCTTCGGGACCTTCATGGACATGCGCGTGCACGCGCCTCAACAGTGCTGCCAGCTGGGCCTGTTCCGACCCGGTCAGGGGTGCGAGCAGCGCCTCCTGCACAGCCAGCGCCTCGGCCTGGAGCTCCCTGAGCGCCGCACGGCCGGCCGGGGTGGGCGTGACGGTCACCCGGCGGCGGTCGCCGGTATCGCGGGCCCGGTCGACGAGACCGGCCACCGAGAGATCGTCCACGATCTTGACGATGTCGCTCCGGTCGATGCCGAGCCGCGATGCCAGTTCCCGTTGTACATGAGGGCCGAAGTCGACGAGCGCCGACAGCACGGCCATGTGCCAGAGCCGCAGATTTCGGTCGGCCAGTCGTGCCGCCAGCATGCTGCGCGCCGTCTTGCCGGTCTTGGACAACAGATAGGTCGTGAGTCCCAGGAGGCTGGGCGGGGTCTCGCTCATCGACACTACCTTAGGCCCACACCAATGGTAGGTTCTCACCTACCAATCGGAGCGCATCATGGATGCCCGCATCCGTGCCTGCCGGAGCACGACGCGCGGTGTCCCGCTCCGGGTGCACCGCGCCGCGCGTCCTGCGCACCGTCATCTCGATCCGGTCATGGCCGTGCCCGTGCTCCGGCGTCCGATCCTCGGTCTCACCGCCCTGGCGCGGCGCCTACCCCTGGGCCCAGTCGCGCATGGCCGTCCGCGACGAGAAGGCGGCGACGTCCTTGTCGAGCGGTTGGTCGGTGTACTGATGAATACGCCAGGGTGCCTTGATCCTGGGCTCCCCCGCGGTCACGTAGTCGGCGATCCACAGACCATCACCGGCATACGACGTGGTGTCGTGGTTCAACCAGAAGTAGCGGTTGCAGTACAGCAGAACCTTGTGGTGCGGCCGCAGGCGCTTGACCTCACGGATGAAGCGGTCCTTTTCGGCATTGCTGGCCCTCGTGCCTTCGCCGTTCTGCTCCCAGTCCACGGCGAGCAGATCGCCCGCCTTCTCCGGAGCCTTGCTCGCGAAGTACTCGGCCTGGGCCGTGATGTTTCCCGGCCAGAGAAAATGATAAAAGCCGACCACGCACTCCGCGTCCCTCGCACGTTTCACCTGGGCCGCCAGATGCGGATTGATGTACGAACGTCCCTCGGTGGCCTTGATGAAGACGAAGTCCAGTCCGTCCGTGTCGAAGGACGACTGATGGGAGCTGACATCGACGCCATGCAGCATGGGCACCGCCTTCAAGTGGGCTCAGTGATTCCGTTCTCCTCCTGTAGGTGCCCGCAGTGACTCGTTCCCATCCTTCGGGTGAACGGGCGAATCGCTTTTCCAACGCCAGGAATACGGACCGGCGACGGGTAGTTGATGATGCGCGAGACCACATCACGTACCGCAGGCGCCATGGGAAGGTCGGATCCATGAAGATCGGCATCATCGGAGCGGGCAACATCGGCGGAAACCTCACCCGGCGCCTCACCGCGCTGGGCCACGACGTCTCCGTCGCCAATTCGCGCGGCCCGCAGACGCTCTCCGCGCTCGCCGACGAGACCGGAGCCACCGCGGTCACCGCCGCTGAAGCGGCTCGGGGAGCCCAGGTCGTCGTCGTCACCGTCCCCCTCAAGGCCGTTCCCGATCTGCCCGCGGGCCTGATCGACGGTGCCGCGGACGCGGTCGCGGTCATCGACACGGGCAATTACTATCCGCAACAGCGCGACGGCCGTATCGCCGCGATCGAGGGCGGCAAGCCCGAGAGCCGGTGGACCGAGGAGCAGATCGGTCATTCGGTGATCAAGGCGTTCAACGGGACGTACGCGCAGGACATCCTCTCCAACGGCCTTCCCAAGGGCAGCCCCGGCCGTCAGGCGTTGCCGGTGGCCGGTGACGACGCGGCGGCCAAGCAGGTCGTGCGCGAGCTCATCGACGAGCTGGGTTTCGACACCGTGGACGCGGGAGGCCTCGACGAGTCCTGGCGTCAGCAGCCCGGCACACCTGTTTACGGTCATCAGGGCGACGCGGAAGCAATCACCAAGGCGCTCGCCGAAGCGTCCCCCGAGCGCACGGCCGAGTGGCGCGCCTGACGTCCCCGACGCCGGGGACGGTCGGGTTCGTCCCCGTCACCCCCGGCGCGCCCCTCACCGACGAGCGCCCCGGCGCCGGCCGTGGGCCCTCAGGCGCACTCCGGCGCGCGTCCGAGGGCCCGGCGCATGCGCCCTGCCGTCAGGTGTGGCAGGGCGCACTTCTCATTCGTCGAAGTCGGTGCTGCGGCTGACCGTCTCCCAGGCAAGAGTCTCTGCGCGGGCCGCTTCGAGGTGGGCCTGGATCGCGTCGATCGCGTCGTTCCCGAGCGGCAGTCGCAGTGGCGTCTCCTCGGCGGCGAGAGCGGTGAGAATGGCTGCAGCCGCCTTGTCGGGGTCGCCCTCCTGTTTGCCGTCCGAGCCCGGGAGGTTTGTCCGTACGGGGCCGACCGTCGCCTCGTACGCGGGGATCTCGGCGGCCCGGCGGAGCGCCCCTCCCCCGGCGAACCCGGTCCGGAACGATCCGGGTTCGACGATCAGGACCTTGATCCCGTGCGGGGCGACCTCGGCCGCGAGGGCCTCGGACAGTCCTTCGAGGGCGAATTTGCTCGCCGAGTAGGCACCGACCCCGGGGAAGGTGAACCGTCCGCCCATGCTGCTCATCTGCACAATGACGCCGGATTTCTGACGGCGCATGTGGGGCAGCACCGCGCGGACCAGCGCCGCGGGACCGAAGAAATGCAGGTCCATCAGGTCCCGCAGTTCCTGGTCGGTGGTCTCCTCGACCGCCCCGACCAGGCCGAGGCCCGCGTTGTTGACGACGACATCGATACGCCCGTGCCAGAGCAGCGTTTCGGCGACGACCGCCGCGATGCGTGCGGTGTCGGTGACGTCCAACTGGGCTGCCACGGCCCGGTCGGGGTAGGCGGCGACCAGATCGCGTCGAGCGCCTCGGGCCTGCGGGCCGTGGCCACGACGGTGTCCCCTGCGGCCAGAGCGGCGGCGGCGATCGAACGGCCGAATCCGGAAGACGCTCCCGTGATTTTGCCGAGGCTCTGCTCACGGTCCGTCAGTCCGAGCGGGTGGCCGCCGCCGCGGAACGGCACCGGCGCGGGGAGAGGGGCGTACTGCGGGTGGGCTTCGAGGCGAGCGGTGCGGGTGAACTCACCACCCGCGCACGGGCCGAGTTCGCACGACGCCACCCAGGCGTGCGAGTGGTACCCAAGCGCTATAAATGGGGGCAGGAGGCCGCCGCCCTGCGTGAGGGGCTGGTCGACGTGGCTTTCGTCTGGCTGCCCAACGATCTGACCGGCCTCCGCTCCGAGATGGTGCATACGGAACCACGCGTCGTGGGGCTGCCGTCCGGGCACGCGCTCGCGGGCCGCGACGAGATTTCCGTACTCGACGTGGGCGACGAGCCGCTGATGTGGACCGAGCGTGCGCCTCGCGAATGGGTGGACTGGTGGGCGGTCAACCCTCGCCCGGACGGATCGAGTCCCCGATGGGGGCCGACCAACGACAACGTCGAGGAGATGCTGGAGCAGGTGGCCGAGGGCTCCGCCATCTGCTTCGCACCGATGAGCATGGCCAGGTACTACACCCGTCCGGATCTCTCCTGGATACCGCTGACCGACGTCGAGCCCCTGCGGACCGTGCTCGCCTGGGCCGACGGCACGGACAACAACCTGGTGCGGGGGTTCGCGTGCGTGGTACGTGAACTGGCGGCCGGGGCCCGGACCGGGTCCGGGCCCGACGACCGGACCGGTACTACTGGTCGTCTTCCGGACGGGCCGGAAGGCTGTCCATGAACGAGCTGACGGAGAAGACGGCGCGTCCGGGTCCGGGCGGCCCGTAGCCGGGGGGCGAGCTGAGGCCGTACTCCTCCATGGTCGCGCGATAGGCGTCCAGCAGGCGGATGTGGTACTCGAGCGGCGCCCCGTCCGGGTTGGTCTTCCCGAGCGGGGTGGTGGGCTCCGGGCACCAGGTGGTGAACCGCGGGGTGATGCCGTGCGACATGAAGAACCGCAGGCCCTCGGTGGTCGAGGCGATGGCTTCATCCACCGTGGTGAAGCCGAAGGGCTCGGCCATCTCCACGCCCGCCACGAAGTTGGGGATGACGTTGCGGGCGCCGAAGACCTCGGCGGAGTCCAGGATGCGGCGGTGCCATTCGTCGCGACCCACGTAGCGTTCCTTGCCCGGGCAGTAGAGCTCGAACAGCCGGCGGTCCCACACCTCGTAGTTGGGGTGGTAGATCTGCACGCCGTAGTCGTGGAACCGCTGTACGTCGGCCTTGGGCAGGGCCTGGGCGACGACCTTGCCGATCCAGCGGCCGGGGAACCGCTCCTCGATGGCCTTGGCGTACTGCCCGTAGAAATCGGCCTCGTCGCGGCCTCCGATGTGGGAGGTGATGGCCCCGCCGGTGAGGGTGTAGGCGGTGGAGGTCTTCGCCGTGTCGTACTTGTCGATGATGGCGAGCGCCTCCAGGACCTCCTCGACCGGCTTCACCCCGGTGTACGGGCGTCCCGCCGCCTTGTGCTGGCGCCAGTTGTGGTTGATGTCGCAGTACTGGCACTCCTCCTTCGCCCCGAAGTACTGGCAGACCCGGAAGACGGTCAGGTAGACGAGGTATCCCCACTGGATGGTGGGCGCCACCTCCATCACGGACTTGCCGTTCTCCAGCGTGTGCCGGTAGTAGTCCGGCATGGGCGGCAGACCCACGTCGGAGATCCGCCGGCCGTCGAGATACAGCCCGAGCACACCGTCGTCGTCGGCCGCGACACGGTACGGGGACGCGGGGTTGACCCGCACCGACACGACGGTCCTGCGCAGGTCGTACGGTCCGCCGGTGAGGACGATCTCCTCCGGCGGACGGCGGAGTGCGGCCGCGCCCAGCTCGGGAAGGGTGCCGTGGTCGAACGAGAAGATGAAGTAGGACTTCGGCTTGACGTCACCGTCCTCGTTGTCGCTGAGCGCGGACTCGTCGAACGCCACGCCGCCGCGCAGCAGATCCTCCTTGATGACGGCTTCCCGGGGCACGTGCGGGAACTGCTCCATGAGGCGCTCGACCAGACGGGTGCGGTTCCCGTCGGCGCGACTCGTTTCGGTGCGGCTGCGGTCGGTACTGCTGGGCATGTGCGGGACTCCTCGGTCCGGTCGTCTGCGGCGTTCCGGGTACGCCACACTGTGCAACGAACCGGACACGTCAGCAGTGCCCCGACCCACCGGCCGATTCGTCCCGGTGCGGCGCGGATGGTCCGTGGCCGCCAGTGGTGCGGTCCGGGCCGTCAGTCGGTGGCCGCTTCCGGGCCGGGATTCACCGGTCCCAGTGCGTGGGGCGGCCGAGTGATGGCGGGAGCTTCGTCGCCGTGTCGCCCCGGGCCGCGTTGAGCTGGGCCTGAGTGAGGAAGAGGCTTCCGGTGAGGTCGGCGCCGGACAGGTCCGCGTCCCGGAAGTCGGCGCCGATCAGGTCGGCCAGGCGCAGATCGGCACCGGTGAGGTCCGCTGCGATCAGATAGGCGCCGCGCAGATCGGCGCCCCGCAGATCGGCGCCCTTGAGCCTGGCTCCGATGAGGTCGGCGCCGCGGTGGTCGCGCTTCTTCCTGCGCGGCGCCGTCGCCCGTACCAGTTCGCTGGTACGGAGCAGCAGTTCGGCCACGACATCGCGGTGCCCGGCCACGTCCAGTTCCGAGAACGCGTCCGCCGGGAGGTGGGTGAGGCGCTCCGTCTCGTCGAGGGTGCGCCGGATCTCCGTGCGAAGGGGCCGCGCCGGTTCCAGGGACAACGCTTCCGTGAGGTACCAGAGGAGTTCATGGAGCTGCCGCACGACCGGGAACACCTGGAACATCTGCCGGGCGGTCTGCGGGGCGCTGCGCCAGTCCTGTCCGTCGAAGATCTCGCCGGAAACCTTCTGGCCCGCCCCGAAGCAGTCGTACACGGTGCAGCCGGGGAAACCCTGTGTCCGCAGTTCGGTGTGGATGCCGCAGCGGAAGTCCTCCTGGAGGTTCCGGCAGGGCTTCCCGGCGTCCTTGTCGATGGCGAAGTCCGCGGACCGTGTCAGGGTCAGGGCCACGCAGCACAGCCCGAAACAGTTCACGCAGTCGGCGCGCAGCGCGGCACGATCGGTGCGGTCGTGGCCGGGGCCTTGGACATTGTCGGGCACGGTGCGTAAGTCCTCTGGGTACGGAGCTGTCGGACGGTCGACCTTATCGGGATCCGTCACCCGTTCGCGTCAATTTCATGATCGCCGGATCAGGGGGCTCCGATCCGGCCCGAGCCCTGCGCGCGATGGTGGTGGGTAGTACATCTTTGTAGGAGGTGGCCAGGACCGTGGCGAACGCAGCAGTCGACGACATCCCTGCCCGCCGGGTACTCACCGATCCGGCCGGCCTCGCGCGGTATCAGCACGACGAGGCCGAGTGGGCCCCGTACGGAACGCCGCTGGCCATGGTGCGTCCGCAGAACACCGAAGAGGTCCGGGATGTGGTCCGGCACTGCCTGGCGAACCGCGAAAGGCGTAGCGGGGTACGACCTGGCCGGACTGACGGTCGGGTCCGAGGGCACCCTCGGTGTGATCACGGAGATCACGGTGCGGCTGCGTCCGGCACAGCCGGAGGAACGGACCGTGGCCGGGTACTTCTCCTCGGTGGTCGCCGCGGGTGAGGCGGTGAGCGCCGTGACCGCTTCGGGTGTGATCCCCTCGGCGCTCGAACTGGTCGACGGTCACTGCCTGGCCGCCGTCGACGCCTGGAAGAAGATGGGGCCCTCCGCCGACGCGGACGTGGTGCTGCTCGGCCGGGTGGACACGCCGGGCACGGAGGGCGACGCCGAGGCCGAGCTGGTACGGAAGTGCTTCGAGGGGGCGGGAGCCACCTGGGCCGCGGTCTCCAGGACCAGCAGGAGGCCGATGCGCTGTTCCAGGCGCGTCGGCTGGCCTACCCGGCGCTGCAGCGCCTCGGTCCGGTCCTGACCGAGGACGTGTGCGTGCCGCGGACCGCGGTGCCCGAGATGCTGGCCCGGATCGAGAAGACAGCGGCCCGGCACGACATTCTGGTGGCCAACATCGCTCATGCCGTGGACGGGAACCGGCACCCGCTCATCATCACCACGCCCGGCGACGAAGCCGCGCGCGCCCGCGCCCAGTTGGCCTTCGAGGACATCCTCGACGATGCCATCGCCCTGGGTGGCACGGTGACGGGCGAGCACGGGGTGGGACTGCTGAAGATGCGCGGGATGAACAAGGAACTGGGTTCCGCGGTGCTGGGCATGCATCACGCAGTGAAGGCGGCGCTGGGCCCGCATGGCATCCTCAACCCTGGCAAGGTGCTCGGCGGGGGCGGGCCGACGCTCACCGGTGAAGGGGTCGCTCCACAGATGTGACCCGGGGTACCGGGCGCGGCGGCATCGGCCAGGAGCACGGTCGGCGCCCCGCACCCGAGGCGCTGTCAGTGGTGCGGCGCACACTGGCAGCAGTACGGCAGGGGCGAAGGGGGACACTGATGGACACCGAGCACGAGACCGGGTTCGAACCGGCCACCGGGGACGGCCCGTCGGCTCCGGTGCCGGCCAGAAAGCGCTCTGCTTCCGTGCGGACGGCGTTCGAGGGGATGCTGCAGATCCGCCGGCTGACGAACACCGGACACGCCGACCCGCAGGGCGTACCCGCCCCGTGGGAGACACACCGGCCGGTACGGGCGGTCGCCATCGCGCTGGAGGCATCGGGCCTGACCGCCTCGGCCGTCGACGGATCGGGCCTGCGCACGGCGACCGGATACCGCTTGCAGCGGGGTGAGACACCGGGCGGTGTACGTGTCGAGTGGCTCGGGCCGCCCGGCAGCGGTGCCGCCCACGCGGAGGAGGCCGAGCTGGCCCAGTGCGCGGCCGTGCTGCGGGAGTTGGGCTGGACGGTGCTGCTGTACCGCGGAGCGCGCCGTCGAAGATTCCTGGAGGTCGAACCACCGGCCGGTGCGCGAGGGCCGAACGACGGGTAGCGGGCGCCCACCCGCCGCCGTCGGCGGGCGTTGTCAGACCCATGGGGGATGCTGGTGGGTCCGACACCTCTGACCGGGAGATGCTGAGATGCGCAATGACGAACTCGCTGCGGCCCAGGCGTATGTCCGACTGCTGGAGGCCACTCGTGCCGCGCTCGCGGAGCCGGAGGACGGCCCCTTGTACGTGCCGTTGCTCGCCTCGCCGATCGCCGAGGCCGATGGTGCGCTGCGGCGTGCCGGCCTGTGCGGCAACGAGTCCCGGTTCTTCGACCTCGTGAGCTCGCTGCAGCCGAGCATGTCCGGCGGCGGTCGCTGAGCGCACCTGCTGAACGGCGCCGCGGGCGCAGGGTGCTCCACCGCCGGACGGGCGGGCCGAATCGGCTCGGCCGGCCCCGTCCGGCGTGCGGGAATCGGCGTCCGGCGTCGTGCAATCGGCTTCGAGGCTCGGCGGTCTGCGATCTGAGGCGTGTGACCGTCAGGCCTTGCGGTCGTCGTGGCGGCCTCGCGCCGTCTCTCTTCGCCTCGGCGCCCCGATGCGCGACCATGCTCCGAATGGGTAGGCGGACGGGGCGACCGCTCGTTGAATTGATTCAAGGCAGCAAGAAAACCCGACCAGCTCCTTGACTGGAAGCTTGTGGCAAATCTAGCGTACGGTCCAGATGAAACGATTCATGCATCCGAACGGTCACCGGTCACTGGATGACTCTGCTTGCGAGGTGTTCATGTCTGATGTGTCGGCCGTCAAGGCAGCTCTGAAGTCCCAGGTCATCGAGACGCCGTCGTGGGGGTACGGGAACTCCGGGACACGATTCAAGGTGTTCGCGCAGCCGGGTGTGCCGCGCGATCCGTTCGAGAAGCTGGAGGACGCGGCGCAGGTGCACGCGTTCACGGGTGTGGCGCCGAAGGTGTCGTTGCACATTCCGTGGGACAAGGTCGAGGACTACGCCGCGCTGACCCGGCACGCCGAGGATCTCGGGCTGCGGATCGGGGCGATCAACTCCAACGTCTTCCAGGACGACGACTACAAGCTCGGCTCGGTCACCCACCCCGATCCGAAGGTGCGCCGCAAGGCCACCGACCATCTGCTGGAGTGCGTCGACATCATGGACGAGACCGGGTCTCCCGATCTCAAGCTCTGGTTCTCCGACGGCACGAACTACCCCGGGCAGGACGACATCACGGGCCGCCAGGACCGGCTGGCCCAGGCGCTGGCAGAGGTGTACCAGCGGCTGGGTGACGATCAGCGGATGCTGCTGGAGTACAAACTCTTCGAGCCCGCGTTCTACGCGACCGACGTGCCCGACTGGGGTACCGCGTACGCGCATTGCCAGGGTCTCGGTCCGAAGGCCCAGGTGGTCGTGGACACCGGGCACCACGCGCCGGGCACCAACATCGAGTTCATCGTGGCCTTTCTGCTGCGCGCGGGGAAGCTCGGCGCGTTCGACTTCAACTCCCGGTTCTACGCGGACGACGATCTGATGGCCGGGGCGGCCGACCCGTTCCAGTTGTTCAGGATCATGCACGAGGTGGTCAGGAACGGCGGCCTGAAGCCCGAGACGAACGTCAATTTCATGCTCGACCAGTGCCACAACATCGAAGCGAAGATCCCCGCCGTGATCCGGTCGGTCGCCAATGTGCAGGAAGCCACCGCCAAGGCGCTGCTGGTCGACATGGACGCACTGAGCGCCGCGCAGCGGTCCGGCGATGTGCTGGCCGCGAACGGCGCCCTGATGGATGCATACAACACCGATGTGCGTCCGCTGCTGGCCGAGGTGCGTGAGGAACTCGGCCTGGCCAGGGACCCGTTCGCCGCCTATCTGGCCTCGGGCAACCAGGAGCGGATCGCCGCCGCCCGGATCGGTGGCGAGCAGGCCGGCTGGGGCGCCTGAGCTCCGTCTCCTCCCCCGCACCTTCACCGACCGGTTCAGACGGACCCCCGACCACGAAGGAATCCCATGACCTCCGCGACGCACGCCGAAGTCGCCGCACTCCTGGAACGCGCCCACCGGATCGGCTCCGACGCCCGGAACACCAACTACGCCGGTGGCAACACATCGGTCAAGGCCACCGGCACCGACCCGGTCACCGGCGGCGACACCGAACTGCTGTGGGTCAAGGGTTCCGGTGGTGATCTCGGCACGCTCACCGAGGCCGGGCTCGCCGTGCTGCGCCTGGACCGGGTGCGCGCTCTCAAGGACGTGTACCCGGGGGTGGAGCGCGAGGACGAGATGGTCCCGGCGTTCGACTACTGCCTGCACGGCAAGGGTGGTGCGGCGCCGTCCATCGACACGGCGATGCACGCCCTGGTCGAGGCCGCTCATGTCGACCATCTGCATCCGGACTCGGGAATCGCGCTGGCGTGCGCCGCCGACGGTGAGAAGCTGACCGCGGAGTGTTTCGGCGACAAGGTGGCCTGGGTGGGCTGGCGCAGGCCGGGGTTCCAGCTCGGTCTGGACATCGCCGCGGTCAAGGAGGCCAACCCGCGGGCCGTAGGGGTGATCCTCGGCGGCCATGGCATCACGGCCTGGGGCGAGACGTCCGAGGAGTGCGAGCACAACGCCCTCTGGATGATCCGTACCGCCGAGACCTTCCTCCAGGAACGGGGCAGGGCTGAACCCTTCGGCCCTGCGTGGGCGGGCCGGGAACCCCTTCCCGAGGAGCGGCGCCGGGAGCGTGCGGCCGCGCTCGCCCCGCTGATCCGCGGTCTTGCCTCCACCGACCGCGCTCAGGTGGGCCACTTCACCGACACGGAGCCGGTGCTGGACTTCCTCGCCCGTACCGAGCACCCGCGGCTCGCCGCTCTGGGCACCTCGTGCCCGGACCACTTCCTTCGCACGAAGGTCAGCCCGCTGGTGCTCGATCTGCCCGGGGATGCCCCGCTGGACGAGGCGGCGGCGCGGCTGAAGGAGCTGCACGCGGAGTACCGGGAGGCGTATCGCGCGTACTACGAGCGTCATGCCTGCCCCGACTCCCCCGCGATGCGCGGCGCGGACCCGGCGATCGTGCTGGTGCCCGGGGTCGGCATGTTCTCCTTCGGCAAGGACAAGCAGACGGCGCGGGTCGCCGGGGAGTTCTATCTCAATGCCATCAATGTGATGCGTGGCGCCGAGGCCGTCTCCTCGTACGCACCGATCGAGGAGTCCGAGAAGTTCCGGATCGAGTACTGGGAGCTGGAGGAGGCCAAGCTGCGCCGGATGCCGAAGGCGAAGCCGCTGGCCACCCGGGTGGCGCTGGTCACGGGCGCGGGGTCCGGCATCGGCAAGGCCATCGCGCACCGGCTGGTAGCGGAGGGGGCGTGTGTCGTCGTCGCGGACATCGACGCGGAGAACGCCGCCTCGGTGGCGCGGGAACTCGGCGGGTCCGACAAGGCTGTCGCCGTGACGGTCGATGTGACCAGTGAGGAGCAGATCGTCGACGCGTTCAGGGCCGGCGTGCTGGCGTTCGGCGGTGTGGATCTCGTCGTGAACAATGCCGGGATCTCCATCTCGAAGCCGCTGTTGGAGACGACGGCCCGGGACTGGGATCTTCAGCACGACATCATGGCGCGCGGCTCGTTCCTGGTCTCGCGCGAGGCCGCCCGGGTGATGAGGACGCAGAACCTCGGAGGCGACATCGTCTACATCACGTCGAAGAACGCCGTGTTCGCGGGTCCGAACAACATCGCCTACTCGGCCACCAAGGCCGATCAGGCCCACCAGGTGCGGCTGCTGGCTGCCGAGTTGGGCGAGCACGGGATCCGGGTCAACGGCATCAACCCCGATGGCGTGGTGCGTGGCTCGGGCATCTTCGCGGCCGGCTGGGGTGCCCAGCGTGCGGCGACGTACGGCATCGAGGAGGAGAAGCTCGGCGAGTTCTACGCCCAGCGGACCCTCCTCAAGCGCGAGGTGCTCCCGGAGCATGTGGCCAACGCCGTGTTCGCGCTGGCCGGCGGGGACCTCACGCACACGACCGGACTTCACGTTCCCGTCGATGCCGGTGTGGCCGCGGCCTTCCTTCGATGACCGGATGAGATCTCCATGTCTGTGACGTCACGAAGCGACGGGGCCTTCGCCGCCGTGGACCTCGGGGCCACCAGCGGCCGGGTGATCACCGGCCTGGCCGGGCCCGGCAGGCTCGAACTGAACGAGGTGCACCGATTCGCCAATACGCCGGTGCGGTTGCCGGACGGGCTGCGGTGGGACGTGCTCGCTCTGTACCAGGGGATGCTGGACGGTCTGCGTATGGCTGCGCGCAGCGGTCCGATCGCCTCGATCGGCATCGATACGTGGGCGGTCGACTACGGCCTTTTCGATGCGGACGGGGCACTGCTCGGGCTGCCGTTCCACTACCGGGACAGCCGGAACGCAAGGGCGGCCGAGCAGGTGCTGGCCGTGTGCGGGGCGCAGGAGCTCTATGCCGTCAGCGGGTTGCAGCATCTGCAGTTCAACACCGTGTTCCAGCTTGCTGCTCACCGTGCGAGTGCCCAGTGGGGTGCGGCACGGACGATGCTGCTGATCCCCGATCTGCTGACGTACTGGCTGACCGGCACGGTGGGGGCGGAGATCACCAATGCGTCGACGACCGGTCTGTTCGACGCGTCGGCCGGCGGCTGGTCCGATGCGCTGATCGGCCGACTGGGTCTGGCGCGTTCCTGGTTCCCCCCGTTGCGTGTGCCGGGTGATCCGGCGGGGACGCTGCTGCCGCATGTTGCCGAGTACACGGGTCTACCGGCCAGGACACCGGTGACGGTCGTCGCCTCGCACGACACGGCGTCGGCGGTCGCGGCGGTGCCCGCGACCGAGCCCGGGTTCGCTTATGTGTCCTGCGGTACGTGGTCATTGGCCGGACTTGAGCTGCCGGCTCCGGTGCTGACGGAGGAGTCCCGCTCGGCGAACTTCACCAATGAGCGCGGGGTGGACGGCACGGTCCGCCATCTCCGCAACATCATGGGGATGTGGCTGTTGGAGGAGTGCCGGCGGACCTGGGGCCGGCGGGGCGAGGATCCGGGCCTGGCCGCACTGCTCGCAGAGGCGGCCCGTGCCCGGCCGTTCGCGGCGGTGATCGATCCCGACGACGAGGCGTTCCTCGCGCCGGGTGACATGCCGTCGCGCATCGACGCCCATCTCCTGGGGACCGGGCAGGTACCGCCCGACAGTGCCGGCGGCTATGTCCGGTGTGTGCTGGAGAGCCTGGCGCTGGCCCACCGCAGGACGTTGCGGGAGGCAGCCGGCCTTGCGGGGCGGGAGTTGACCCGGATCCATCTCGTCGGCGGGGGTTCGCGCAACGAGCTCTTGTGCCAGTGGACCGCGGATGCCACGGGGCTGCCCGTGACGGCCGGACCGGCCGAGGCGACCGCGCTCGGCAACATCCTGTTGCAGGCACGCGCCCAGGGACTGGTGGGCGACCTCGCGGACATGCGACAACTGGTAGCACGGACACAGGAATTGCGCCACTACACCCCGCAGGGGGACCGGCGGGCCTGGGACCTGGCCGCCGCGCGGCTGAAACGGGCGTGAGCCCATTCGGCCCTGCCCTCGGCCGGGAGTCGGGGCGCCCTCCGGGGAGGTCCGGGCCCTCGACGGAACCGAAGGAAGGAATCTCATGACTGATGTCTCGCCCAACGTGCTCGACGGTGTGCTCGCCCGCACCCCGCGCCGTCGTACCCGTGTCGGTCTGGTGTCCGGCGGACTCGGTGCGTACTGGCCGCAGTTCCCCGGTCTGCTCGACCGACTGCGGGAGTCGGCCCGCTTCGTGACCGGGCGGTTCGAGGAGATGGGCTGCGAGGTCGTCGACGCAGGTTTCATCTCCGATCCGCAGGAGGCGGCAAGGGCCGCGGAACGGCTGCGGGCGGCCGACTGCGACATCGTCGTGACGTTTCTGACGACGTATCTGACAGCCTCGATGGTGCTGCCGATCGCCCAGCGCGCACATGCTCCGGTGCTGGTCATCGACCTCCAGCCGACCGAGGCGATGGACCATCCGGACACCGACACGGGCAAGTGGCTGGCGTACTGCGGGCAGTGCCCGCTGCCGGAGGTCGCCAATGTGTTCCGGCGCGGGGGGATCCCGTTCCGTTCCGTCTCGGGCCATCTGCGCGACGAGAACGCCTGGAAGCGGATCCGCCGCTGGATCCGTGCCGCGCAGGTGCGTGGCGCGATGCGCCACGGCCGGCACGGTCTGATGGGCCACCTCTACCCCGGCATGCTCGACGTCTCCACCGACATGACGCTGGTCTCCACCCAGTTCGGCGGGCATGTCGAAGTCCTCGAATTCGACGACCTGCGGGTCCGGGTCGCCGCCGTGACGGACGAGGCGGCCGCCGAACGCGTCGCGCTCGCACGTACGGTCTTCACCCTCGACGAATCCGTCGACGAGGACGATCTCGCCTGGGCGGCACGGGTTTCGGTCGGGCTGGACCGGCTCGTCGAGGACTTCGGACTCGACAGTCTCGCCTACTACCACCGCGGCCTGGAGGGCGAGATCCACGAGCGGCTCGGCGCCGGCATGATCCTCGGCGCGTCGCTGCTGACCGCACGTGGCATCCCGATGGCCGGTGAGTACGAACTGCGCACCAGCCTCGCCATGCTGATCGCCGACACCATCGGCGCCGGTGGCTCCTTCACCGAACTCCAGGCCCTCAATTTCCGCGACCGGGTTGTCGAGATGGGCCACGACGGCCCCGCCCACCTGGCCATCAGCGCCAAAGACCCGCTGCTGCGCGGGCTGGGCGTCTACCACGGCAAGCGCGGCTGGGGCGTGAGTGTGGAGTTCGACGTCAGACACGGCCCGGTCACCACGTTCGGCATCGGGCAGGAGGCCGACGGCACCTTCACCTTCATCGCCTCCGAGGGCCAGGTCGTACCGGGGCCGCTGCTGGAGATCGGCAACACCACCTCCCGGGTCGACTTCGGCTTCGACCCCGGCGAGTGGACCGATGCCTGGGCCGCGACCGGCATCGGTCACCACTGGACGCTGTGCACCGGCCATCGTGCCAAGGACCTCAAGGCCGCGGCCGACCTGCTCGGCATCCCGTTCCGCACGGTCGACGGGCCGAACGACCTCTGATTCCCGTACGCGGTCTCCCCTCGCTCCGCCACGGTCCGTCTCGGCCCGTCTCGGCCCGTCTCGGCCCGTCGCGACCTGTCTTGGTTCGTCGCGGTCCGCCCCGGTCCTCTCAGGCCGTCATGCTGGGAGCGGCGGCCAGGCCGAGTTCGCGGTCGCCCAGCGGGGCGAAGAAGAGTGCCACGTCGGCCTCGGTGACCTCGGCGAGAGCCGCCGGGCTCCACTGCGGATCGCGGTCCTTGTCGATGATCTGGGCACGCACGCCTTCCACCAGGTCGGGCCGGGTGAAGGCGGTGCACGAAGTCCGGTACTCCTGGTCGAGCACCGCCTCCAGGCTGTCGAGCCCGCGTGCTCTGCGCAGAGCGGAGAGGGTCACCTTGAGCGCGGTCGGCGACTTGGTGAGAATGATTTCGGCGGCCTGCTTGGCGGCGGGGACGCCGCTGCTGTCGAGCCGGTCGACGATCTCCTCGACCGAGTCCGCCCCGTAGCAGGAGTCGATCCACTCACGGTGCGCGGCCAGTTCACCGTCCGGCGCGGGTGAGGCGTACCGCCGCACCGTCTTCTCGATCTCGGCAGCCGTACCGCAGCCTGCGAGGTCCGCGGTGAGTTCGGCGAGACGCTGCGAGGGGACGAAATGGTCGGCGAGACCGCACAGCAGCGCGTCACCCGCGCCGACCGCCTCCGCGGTGAGCGCCAGATGGGTGCCGAGCTCGCCGGGCGCCGCACCGAGCAGATACGTGCCGCCGACGTCGGGGACGAATCCGATACCGGTCTCGGGCATGGCGACGCGCGAGCGTTCGGTGACGACACGGACGTCGCCGTGGGCCGAGACACCGACGCCGCCGCCCATCACGATGCCGTCCATGATCGCGACGTAGGGCTTGGGGAATCGGGCGATGCGGGCATTGAGCCGGTATTCGTCGCGCCAGAAGTCCATCGATGTGCCGCCGCCGACGCGGGCGTCCTCGTAGATGGACCGGATGTCGCCGCCCGCGCAGAGGCCGCGCTCGCCCGCCCCGGTGAGCAGGACCGCGGTGACGGAGTCGTCGAGCTCGGCGTCGGCGAGTGCTGCGTCGATACGCACCGCCATGGTGTGGTTCAGAGCGTTCAGGGCGCCCGGACGGTTGAGGGTGATGTGCCGGACACGCCCCTCGGTGTGCAGCAGAACGGGATCTTCGTGGGTCATGAATGCGCTCCGGTCAGCCCCTGTGCCGTATCGACCGCCGATCGCGGACGATCTTCCGCTGCCATTCTCCGGGGCGGGGTCCGTGCCTGGGCGGCAGGGGTCCGGAGTCCGCCCGGTCCGGCTTCCCTGCCGGATTTTTCCGGGTGTCCGCTGTGGCAACCTGCCGGAACCGGTTCGACAATTGAGTGACCCGGTTCGGGCCGCGCCGTCCGGCAGCCCCGCCCGGCGACCTCCGGAGCAGGAATGACCGATCAGGACCAGCAACCGAGCACTTCCGTCCCGCCACGTCTGCTGATCGAGAAGACGCACAACGGCGACAACGCGACGGCTCAGCGGCTTGCCATGAATCGGACGGGCAGCTTCGAGTGGGACGTGGCCGCCGGGACGCTCGACATGGACGACGCCGGGCTGCTGGTGTTCGGTCTGGACCCGCAGACCTTCGACTCACGGCCCGAGACCGTGCTGGCTCGGCTCGAACAGTCGGAGCGGACCCGTCTCGATGTGGCGATCGTGGAGGCGATCGAAAGTGGACGCAGTTCGTACAGCGTTCATTTCCGGGTGCCGATGGACGACGGCAGGGACCAGTGGACCCACATCCAGGCGCGCATACTGCGCAGCGACGAAGGACAGGCGCACCGGATCGTCGGGGTGGTGCAGGACGCCACTGCGGAGGTCACCTATTCGGCCTTCGTGCTCGATCTGGAAAAACGGCGGCAGCGGCAGACCAGCATCGTTGAACGAACAACCAGCGCACTGTCACGCGCGGTGACCGTCGACGACGTGACCGCCGCGCTCACCGGCCCGGGTGGGCTTGCCCGGCTCGGAGCGGACGGGCTCTCGCTCGGCCTGGTCGAGAACACCACGCTGAGCGCCATCGCTCTGAGCGGCGACTCGGTGGAGGCGGTCGACGCGCTCGGGGACGCGGGGCTGGACCGGCGGTACCCGCTGGCGGACACCGTGCTCAGCGGCCGGCCCCGGTTTCTGACCTCGGTCACGGCTCTCACCCGTCGCTATCCCGTGCTGGCCCCCTATGCCAATCGGCTGAAATTCCGGGCCGTCGCCTATCTGCCCCTCGTCGCCCAGGCGCGTTCCCTCGGCACCCTGGCGCTCTTCTACCGCGAGAACACGACCTTCAACGCGGATGAGCGCAATCTGTGCCTGGGGCTGGCCGCCATCGTGGCGCAGTCCCTGCAGCGCGCGAAGCTCTTCGACGAGGAGCGCGAATTCGCCACCGGCCTTCAGTCCGCGATGCTGCCGCGCCGGATCCAGGAGATCGAGGGCGGCGAGATCGCCGTGCGCTACCACGCCGCCTGGAGCGGCCGCCAGGTCGGCGGCGACTGGTACGACGTGATCGGCCTGCCCAAGAACCGGTTCGGGATCGTGGTCGGCGACGTGCAGGGCCATGACACGCACGCCGCCGCCATCATGGGCCAGTTGCGCATCGCCCTGCGCGCGTACGCCGCCGAGGGGCATCCCCCTTCGACGGTGCTGGCGCGGGCTTCGCGCTTCCTCGCCGAACTGGACACGGACCGTTTCGCGACCTGTACGTACGCCCAGGTCGAACTGGCTTCGGGGACCGTGCGCGTGGTTCGGGCCGGACATTTCGGCCCACTGATCCGGCATATGGACGGCCGGGTCGGCAGCCCCCAGGTGCGAGGCGGACTGCCGCTGGGCATCTCGACCGACTTCGAGGACGAGGAGTTCCCGGAGACCCGCCTGGACCTGGTGCCGGGCGAGACTCTTGTCCTGTACACCGATGGCCTGGTGGAAGAGCCGGGGGCCGACATCGATGCGGGAGTGCAGGCACTGATCAACGAGGTGGGCGCGGGGCCGGCGAGCGCCCAGGCACTGGCCGACCATCTGTCGGACCAGCTCTGGGAGCGTTGGGGTTCGGGGGACGACGTGGCCCTTCTGGTTCTCCGGCGCAGCCCGGACCCCGGGTCGCCACGGGCCCCGCGGTTGCACCAGTACATCCACCAGGCGGACCCGGAGGGGCTGTCCGACGCGCGGACCATCGTGCGCCAGGCCCTGACCGACTGGGACATGGCCGAACTCGCGGACGATGCCGAGCTGGTGACCGGCGAGCTGCTGGTGAATGTCCTGCTGCACACGGAAGGCGGCGCGGTCCTCACTCTGGAGGTGCTGCCGGAACCCGTGCGGCGGGTCCGCCTGTCCGTGCAGGACCGCTCCAGCGCCTGGCCCAGGCGTCGCAGCCCGGGTGAGACCGCGACATCGGGGCGGGGCCTGCTGCTCCTGGATGCCGTCGCCGCCCGCTGGGGCATCGAGCCTAGCGGCGAGGGCAAGGCGGTCTGGTGCGAGATCGGCCCCTCGGTGCCGCCCACCGTCACTCCCCGGCCGACCGCGAAGCAGGGGTGACGACGGCCCCGGAGGACGCGCCGCCCCCGCGCGGGCAGGGGCAGTCCGGGGGATGTGCCGCCCCACACCCCCAGCACGGGGGGCGACCGCCCCCACCCGTGGTTCTTGTGCAATCCCGCGTTGGGAACACCCGCTTTTTTCTCCATGTTTTTTTGTTCCGCGCCTCTTTCCAGAACCACCACC
>NZ_JBHVWT010000019.1:0-1330 GCF_042882135.1 Streptomyces sp. NPDC058240 | reverse complement strand
CCCTGGAGGGCCCCCCCCCCCCGGGGGGGGGGGGGGAGGGGGGGGGGGGGGCCCCCCAAAAAAAAAGGGGGGGGGCCGGCACCGCCTCGACCGGTGGTCCTGGCACAGCCCTGCGTCAGGACCACCGGCTCATTCGTCAGTGCTGTGCGGTACGGCGCTTGCGCACGGACCACATGATGCCGCCGCCCGCCAGCAGCACGGCCGCGGCCGCTCCGGCGATGATCGGAGTGGCGGACGAGGAGCCCGTCTCGGCCAGGTCCGGCGAGCTGGGGCCCGGGGGGACCACGGCGGGAGCGGACTTCGAAGGCGCCTCGCTGGGCGTGGCGCTCGCGGCGGGCGCCTTCTTGGAAGGAGCCGGGGACGGCGTGCCCTTGGACGGCGCGGGCGGCGGGGTGGTGCCCTCGCACACGGGTGCCGTCTTGGTCTCGTCGCGCGAGAAGTTGTCGCCGTCACCGGCCTTGACGACGAGGTGGACCGTCAGCTCCTTGTCGTGCTCGGGCAGCTCGAGCTTCTTGTGGAACTCCCTGCCAAAGGTCTCGGTGGGCAGGAGGTCCTTGCCGTCGACAGTGACGGTCACCTGGTTGGTGACGTTGCTGTTGTAGGCGGTCAGGTCAAGGTTCACCTCGGAACAGGTCACGGCCCAGGTGGGGGTGTGAGCTGCGGCCGGGCCGGCGGTGAGCACCGCGCCGGTCAGGCCGACAACCGCAGCGGCCGCGAGTGTTCCCGCAGCACGCAACGATCTCCTGGGTATGGTCATGGATTCTTCCTCCGCATGTGTTTCATCGCCCGAATGGCGGTGGGGCGCAGAGTACTGCCCCTGCCGGCACCGTGCGCACCCGCCCTACGAAGCACCTGTTGCATCAACTGCCCACACATCATCATTGGTTCGGACATGACGGACACGGCGTGGAGGATGGGACCACGTGGGCAGCGGCGTGGGAAGGCGAGCGCTGGAGCGATGGACGCGGACGGCGCGGACGGCGCGGACGGCGCGGACGGCGCGGACGGCGCGGACGGCGCGGACGGCGCGGACGGCGCGGACGGCGCGGACGGCGCGGACGGCGAAGGAGAGACCGGCGAAAGCGTCGTCAGAGACGGCGGTGCATGATGTACAGCCCGACAAAGCCCTGTTCCGGGTGGCTGAAACCCTCCGGCAGCGTTACCAGGATCTCGAAACCGAGCGAGCGGTAGAGCCTTACGGCGTGGATGTTCGTCTCCACCACCGCGTTGAACTGTGTCAAGCCCCGGGTTTCGTGGAGAGTGAGTTAGCTGGTTTTCTGGAGTGATGCTGGGGGTTGGGCCGCGTAGTGGGCGGCTTCGTGCTCGGCGG
>NZ_JBHVWT010000018.1:11541-131851 GCF_042882135.1 Streptomyces sp. NPDC058240 | reverse complement strand
CAACGCCTTCGACATCACCTTCGACGGCCGGCTCTCCGCAGCACGCCAGTAACTCCAACAACCTGAGTTACACCGCTCGTTTGACAGACCCAGCCCAGAACTGCACCGTCCACACCGACATCGGATTCTTCGAGTACGGCCTCAGTAGCCGCTCAAGGCTCTAACACAACGGTGTTGAGTTCGAGGGCGACGACGGCACGGACGACGGTGGTGATCCGGGTCGTGCTGCAGCGGAGCTTCCGCAGGAGCCGCCAGATTTGAGGGTGGCCATGGCGCGTTCGCGGAGGCTGCGGATCTTTGCGTGGTCCCGGTTGTGACGGCGGCGCCAACCGCGCAGGTTCTTGCCCCGGAACGGGACGCGGACGACCGCTCCCGCACCTTGGTGCCTTTTTGCGCCCAGCACTTGATGTTGCCGGCGGTCAGGGCGGTGGGAATGCCGCGGGCCCGGGCCGCGGTCAGGTCGTGTACAGCTCCGGGTAGCGCATCCGAGGCCCAGATCAGGCGGCCGGCTGGATCCGCGAGTACCTGCACGTTCATCCCGTGGCGCTTCTTCTTCCCGAGTAGCACGGGCGGGCGGCGGCGATGCGGTTGATCGGCAGCGCGGTGCCGTCGTGGATCACGTGCGCTATCTTCAGCACGGTCGGGACTGCTCCAGAGTGGCCAGGAGATCGACGGCCTCGCGTATGTATCGGTAGACCGTCGCGATTCCGACGCGGCAACCTGCCGCAGGCGGGCGCAGGTGGGCCAAGAGAGAACTACTGGCGGGCGCGGCCCGCCGGTATCCCAACATGTTCGCCCGCTGGCGGTTCGGCCTCAAGCCTGACGGCTGGGCAATGGGAGCCGTGTGAGCCGAGAGGCTCCCGCACGGTTCTGCGAGCGGCGGCGGGTGCGATTCCCGCCGCCGACTCTCCTGTCAGACGGTATTTCCATTGTCGCTCAGGCGCGGCGGCGCACCGATGGTCACCGGCCCGTCCTCGGGGCCAGAGCTCTTCCTAGTCCGCCTTCCGCGCTTCTCGATCCAAGTGGCGAGTGCCGACAGCAGGAGACACATGGTGATGTAGATGGTGCCGACGACTGCGATTGTCGAGACATACGGGTACTGCCCGTTCACCTGGGTGTTGGAGGCGATCAGACGGGCGGTCTGAAGCAGCTCCGGGTACAGGATGATGAAGCCCAGAGAGGTGTCCTTGAGAGTGACCACGAGCTGGCTGATGACCGTGGGCAGCATGGCTCGCACCGCCTGCGGGATCAGCACGCTGACCATCACCTGGGTCTTGCCCATACCCAGGGCGTATGCCGCTTCGCTCTGTCCCTTGGGCACGGAGTTGATGCCTGCGCGCAACACCTCGGCCTGGACGCAGCCGTTGTAGACCGACAGGCCGAGCGCCAGCGCCCACATCGAGTAGTCGGTGAGGAAGCCGACCCAGATCGCGTAGATGGTGATCAGCAGCGGGATCGAGCGGAACAGCTCGATGAACGCGGTGGCCAGCCAGCGGACCGGCTTGTGGTCCGAGAGGCGGCCCACCGCGAGGATCACACCGAGGATCAGCGAGCCGATCGCAGCCAGGCCGAAGGCCTTCAGAGTGGCGAGCACGGCGTCGGCGATGTTCTGCCGGATGCCGGCGTAGTTGAAGATGTCCCACATCTCGGGGGCCAGATGCCCCTTGTCGGACAGCCGCACGAAGCTGAGGACGAGCAGGGCCAGGATGGCCAGGGACCCGACGACGGCGTAGAGCCGGTTGCGTACGGTGGCCTTCGGGCCCGGTGTGTCGTAGAGAACGCTGGCACTCATCGGGCGACCTCCATACGACGTTCGACCAGCCAGAACAGACCACTGATGGCAAAGGTGACGACCAGATAGCCGAGGGCCACCCAGATGAAGACAGGAGCGATGGCGTAACCGCGGTCACTCATGAGCTTCTGCCAGCCGAACAGCTCCGTGACACTGAATGCGCCAGCGATCGCCGAGTTCTTGGTGAGAGCGATGAAAATACTGCTCAGTGGCGGAATGACAGTCCGCGTGGCCTGCGGCAGGACCACGATCCTCAGCGTCTGGGAGAACGTCATGCCGATGGAGCGGGCAGCCTCGGCCTGCCCCAGCGGAACGGTGTTGATGCCTGAGCGGACTGCTTCGCACACGAACGACGAGGTGTAGAAGCCGAGTGCCAGCGAGCCGAGTAGGAACGGGCTCATGCCCGGGAAGAAGATCTCCGGTACGACGAAGAAGGAGACCAGGAAGAGGAGGGTCAGGGGGGTGTTGCGCAGCAGTGTCACCCAAGCGGTGCCGAAGATCCGCAGCGGTGGCACCGGCGAGACCCTGAGTCCGGCGACGAGTACGCCGAGGACCAGTGCGATGACCGAGCTGACGGCGGTGATCGACACGGTTCCTATGAAGCCGTCGCGAAACTCTGGAAAATTGTCGAGCAGTACATTCATGAGGTCTCCGCGTCGGCAGGCAGCGGCATCAGGGCATGGGAGAAGGGGTGCCCCGTACGCGTTCCAGGAGGCGGAGACGCGCGCGGGACACTTCAATCAACTGGCTTCGTCAGTAACGCTCGACAGCCGGCGGGGCGGTGTACTTCGAGCCGGACAGACCCAGGGTCGCCTCGTAGATCTTCTGGTACGTGCCGTCCTGGACGTGCTTCTCCAGCGAGTCGTCGATGGCGTTGCGCAGCACCTTGTCGTCCTTGTTGAGACCCACGCCGTAGGGCTCCTCCGTGAATGGCTTGCCGACGACGCGGAGCTTGCCGTTGTTCTGCGCCGCGTAACCCTTCAGGATCGAGTCGTCGGTGGTGACCGCGTCGACCTGCTTGGTCAGCAACTGCTGTACACAGTCGGAGTACTTGGCCAGCTCGACGACATCCGCGCCGTACTCGGGCTTCTTGATCTCTTGGAGCGGCGTGGAGCCGACGATGGAGCAGACCTTCTTGCCCTTCACGGCGTCCTTGCCGGTGATGGACGTGTCGTCCTTGCGCACGAGCAGGTCGGCACCTGCCTTGTAGTACGGGCCGGCGAAGCCGACCTGCTTCTTGCGCTCGTCGTTGATGGTGTAGGTGCCGACGAAGTAGTCGACCTGACCCTTGGAGATCGCGGTCTCCCGGATGCCAGAATCCACGGTCTTCCACTCGATCTGGTCCTTCGAGAAGCCCAGATCGGCGGCAATCATCGTGGCGATCTCGATGTCGAATCCGGAGCGTTCCTTTGTCGACTGGTCCTCGAATCCGAGGTAGGGCTGGTCGGCCTTGGCGCCGATGATCAGCTTGCCGCGCTTCTTCGCTGCCTTGAAGGTCGGCGAGTTCAGGTCGACACCCGTCGCGACGGTGTATTTCGGCAGCTCGGGGGCGCCCGAGGCGCCGGGCTTGGTGCCGGACGGCTTGTCGCCGGCCGAGCCCTCCTTGCCACCACAGGCGGTCGCTGTCAGGGCGAGCACGGCGATGGCCGCGACGGCGGCCGACTTGCGGAGATTCATGTGAACATTCCTTATGCCGTAGGTCGTTGTCGTCAGTGGTGAAGGATCTTCGACAGGAAGTCCTTGGCCCGGTCACTGCGCGGGTTGCTGAAGAACTGGTCGGGCGTGGCCTCTTCGACGATCTTTCCGTCGGCCATGAAGACGACCCGGTTCGCGGCCGAGCGCGCGAAGCCCATCTCATGGGTGACGACGACCATCGTCATGCCGTCCCGGGCGAGCTGCTGCATGACCTCCAGCACCTCGTTGATCATCTCCGGGTCGAGTGCCGATGTCGGCTCGTCGAAGAGGATCACCTTCGGGTCCATCGCCAACGCCCGTGCGATGGCCACGCGTTGCTGCTGACCGCCGGAGAGCTGGGCGGGGTACTTGTCGGCCTGCGTCGCCACACCCACCCGGTCGAGCAGCGAACGGGCCTTGTCCTCGGCGGACTTCTTGTCCGTCCTGCGGACCTTGATCTGGCCCAGCATCACGTTCTCGAGCACCGTCTTGTGCGCGAAGAGATTGAACGACTGGAAGACCATGCCGACGTCGGCACGCAGCCTGGCCAGCTCCCTGCCCTCTTCGGGCAGCGGCTTGCCGTCGATCGAGATGGCACCCGAGTCGATCGTCTCCAAGCGGTTGATCGTGCGGCACAGCGTGGACTTCCCGGACCCGGAGGGCCCGATGACGACCACGACCTCGCCACGGGCGATGGTCAGGTCGATGTCCTGGAGCACATGCAGCGCGCCGAAGTGCTTGTTGACGTTGCTCAGTACGACAAGGTCGTTCGCCGCAGGCGCGGCGTCCTCGGCGCCCTTGGTCACTGAAACTCCGCTCATCGGCTTCTTGCTCCGTCCTCCTCGGTTGGGAAGGACCCTAGTGACGCGGTGCTACCAGCGTCATTACATCTGAGCGGAAATTGAGGATAACGATCCGGCGGCAACCGGACACTCCGTGTGAACGGGGTGCGGGGTGTGACGCACGTGGCGTACCGGGTGGATAACAGATGGCCGGATGCGGCGGGCGGGCCTTGACTGACCTGCCTCTCATCGGAGTGGATGCCCTCGTACGGCATGACGTGAAACGCCTCGGAACGGGCAAGTGACGAAGAACGTACGAGAGGCCGCACCGACACCTGTCGACATCGACATCGACATCGAGATCGACACGTACCGGCACCGCACCATCTGAGCCATCGGAAATCCGGAAAGGGAGGCCATGAGACTGCTGCTCGTCGAGGACGACAACCATGTCGCGGCCGCCCTCTCCGCGATCCTGGCCCGGCACGGCTTCCGGGTCGTGCACGCGCGCAGCGGCGAGGAGGCCTTGCAGGCGTTGCTGCCCGCGGACACGGAGCCGTTCGGTGTCGTGCTCCTCGACCTCGGCCTGCCCGACCAGGACGGCTACGAGGTGTGCGGGAAGATCCGCAAGCGCACCTCCACCCCGGTGATCATGGTGACCGCGCGCGCAGACGTCCGGTCGCGGATCCACGGCCTCAATCTCGGCGCCGACGACTACGTGGTCAAGCCGTACGACACGGGCGAACTCCTCGCCCGTATCCACGCCGTCAGCCGGCGCAACGTGTCGGGCGAGGACACCGTGCCCACGCCCGTCGCGGCGCTGCGTCTCGGACACGTGCACATCGAGCTGCCGACCCGCCGGGTCAGCGTCGACGGGTCCGAAGTCCAGCTCACCCGCAAGGAGTTCGACCTGCTCGCGCTGCTCGCCCAGCGTCCCGGAGTGGTGTTCCGCCGGGAGCAGATCATCAGCGAGGTGTGGCGTACGAGCTGGGAGGGCACGGGGCGCACGCTCGAAGTGCATGTCGCGTCCCTGCGTTCCAAGCTGCGGCTGCCCGCACTGATCGAGACGGTGCGCGGGGTCGGCTACCGCCTCGTCGCCCCGTCCGCGTAGAGGCGTACGTCCCAGGTGCGTACCAGGCTGCTTCCCCTGCTCATCGTTCTCATGGCCGGCGTGCTGCTCGCCCTCGGCTTCCCGCTGGCCGTCAGCGTGGCGGCGGCCCAGCAGCAACGCGTCGTCATCGACCGCATCGACGACACGGCACGCTTCGCCGCACTGGCGCAGTTCATCACCGAGCGGGCAGCCGGCTACGACGAGCGGCGGCGCACCCTGCGGAGCGAACTCGGCACCTACGCATCGGTGTACGGCATCCGCGCCGGTGTCTTCTACCGCGACGACAGCGCCATGGCGAAGGCCCCCGCCGCCTGGCAGCTCCCGATCGAGGGGGAGGGGCGCGAGGCGTTCAAGGAAGCCCTGCTGGGTCGGCGCAGCCACGATCCGCCGCAGGTCTGGCCGTGGCAGGACGGCCGGGTCGTCGTCGCCTCGCCCGTCGTACGGGACGGCGATGTGGTCGCCGTCGTGGTGCTCGACTCGCCCACCGAGGGGATGCGCTCGCGCACGCTGCGCGGCTGGTTGCTGATCGCGGCCGGCGAAGCGGTCGCGATGCTGGTGGCGGTCGGCGCCGCGATCCGCCTCACCGGCTGGGTGCTGCTGCCCGTACGCACCCTGGACGCGGCCACCCACGACATCGCCAGCGGACGGATGCGGTCCCGGGTCGCGGCCTCCGGTGGACCGCCGGAACTGAGGCGCCTGGCCCGGTCGTTCAATGAGATGGCCGACAACGTCGAGGACGTGCTGGAGCAGCAGCGCGCCTTCGTCGCCGACGCCTCGCACCAGCTGCGCAACCCCCTCGCCGCGCTGCTGCTGCGGATCGAGCTCCTCGCGCTCGAACTCCCCGAGGGCAACGAGGAGATCGCCTCCGTGCGCACGGAGGGCAAGCGCCTCGGGCAGGTCCTCGACGACCTGCTCGACCTGGCGCTGGCCGAGCACGCCGCGGCCGATCTGCGACTCACGGACATCGGCGCGCTCACCGCGGAGCGGGTCGCGTCCTGGCGGCCGCTCGCCGAGGAGAAGGGGGTACGGCTCAGGGTGGACGGCTCGTCCGCCGTGACCGCCTGGGCGGACCCCATCGCACTGTCGAGCGCCCTCGACGCGATCATCGACAACGCCCTGAAGTTCACCCCCGCCGGGGAAGAGGTCGTCGTCACGGTCGCTTCCGGCCGCGACGACGTCACGGTCGTCGTCGCCGACCGCGGGCCGGGCCTCACCGCACAGGAGATGGAACGCATCGGCGACCGTTTCTGGCGCAGCACCCAGCATCAGAACATCCAGGGCTCCGGCCTCGGGCTCTCCATCTCGCAGGCGCTCCTGGCGGCCGGCGGCGGCTCCCTGAGCTACGCGGCCCATGAGCCGCACGGGCTGCGGGTGACGGTCTCGGTGCCGCGCAACGGCCCGCAGGGCTGAGCGGAACAGGAGAGGCGGGGAAGAGGGGCCGGGGCCGGTACGGGATCAGGGCTTGACCGAGCGGTAGTAGCGGCTGGCCCCTTCGTGCAGCGGCAGCGGATCGGTGTAGATCGCCGTACGAAGGTCCACCAGCTGGGCCGCGTGCACCTCGCGCCCGATCCGGTCCCGGCTGTCGATCACGGTCCGGGTGAACGCCTCCGTCAGCGCCGGATCCGAACGGTCCGTGGTCACCAGCACATTGGCGACCGCGACCGTCGGCACCGCCTGATCCTGCTGCGCGTTGCGGTAGGCGTCGGCGGGCATCATGGCCGAACGGTAGTAGCGGGCGGACCCGCCCACCGCCTGGAGCTCCTTGACCAGCGGGGCCTCCAGCGGCACCAGCCGGATCGCGAACCGGTCCGACAATTCCTGCACGGCGGACGTGGGCAGTCCGCCGGACCAGAAGAAGGCATCGAGCCGGTCGTCCTCCAACTGCTTCGGCATGGTGTCGATACCGGCGGAAACCGGTGTCACGTCGTTCTCGGGATCGAGCCCCGCGGCGGTCATCAGCCGGTCGGCGACCAGCCGTACCCCCGAACCGCGCTGCCCCACCCCGACGCGCTTGCCGAGCAGATCCGAGACCTTCCGCACCTCCGAGTCGCGGGGCACGACCAGCTGGATGTAGTCGTCGTACAGCCGCACACAGCCCCGCAGCCGGTCGGCGCCCGGCTTGCCGCTGTGCAGATAGGTGGCGAGGGCATCGGTGGTGGCGATGGTGAAGTCGGCCTTCCCGGTCGCCACCCGTGCGATGTTCTGCTGTGAGCCCTCGCTGGTCTGCAGCCGTATCGACACCGCGGGCAGATCCCTGGCCAGGTCCCCCTTGAGGCGCTCGCCGTAGCGCTGGTAGACCCCGCTGCGCACACCGGTGCTGAAGGTCAGCGTGCCCGTCGGTGCCGGCTGCCCGAGCGGCAGCAGCCACCACAGCAGCAGCCCGAGCACGACGGCGACGGCGGCGCACGCCTGAAGAACGCGTCGCCTGCCGATACGGGAGAGTGCCTGGAGCATGGCGGCGATCCTGCCAGTCCGCTCCGGCGATGACCAGGGCCGGTCTCACGGCCCCGCCCCGGGCCCGGTCCCGTCCCGTCTTCCGCCTCCGGAAGCCCGGTCCCATCTGCTCCGCGCGATCCCGTCACGCCCGGTAGTGCGGGGTTCACCCGACTGCCCGTCCAAGTGCCCCGGTCTCCTGCCGGGTGCCGAGGATGGGCGAAGGGGGGTGAGAGACGAGGGGGTGCTGAGAGACGGGGACATGACATGGTTCAGGGTTTCTCCAGGGAGCCGGGCACCGAGGAGCCTCCGACCGAGGTTTCGCCGAAGGGGGTCCGCAAGATCACTCCGGGCGGCCGCGACCGCACCGGGCGGTTTCCTGTTCGGCTTCGACACGGGTGTCGTCGAGATCTCACCGACGAGGATCCATGGACGCCTGCTCACGCCGAACCAGCTGCTGATCATCCTGGTCGCCTGACCTCGGCAGCCCGTCAAGGCCGTCTGAGACCCCGGACCGGCGCCGGTCCGGCACCACGCTTCCCCCGACCCGCGGAGCCTCACCCCTGAAAGGACGCTCGCGATGAGCGACACGCTCCTCACCTCCACCGACCTCGAACACTCCGACGCCCTGGTGCTTTTCGGCATCTCCGGCGACCTGGCCAAGAAAATGCTGCTTCCCGCGCTGTACCGCCTCACCGAGAACGGCAGACTCACCGTCCCCGTCATCGGTGTGGCCGCCACCGACTGGGACGACGACGCGCTCCGCAGGCACGCACGGGAGGCGGTCGCAGCCGCCTGCACCGACATCGACGAGGTGGTCTTCGGCCGGCTCGCGGCGCGCCTGTCCATCGTCACCGGTGACTTCGCCGACAGCTCCACTTTCGACAGACTGCGCGAGGCCGTGGCCGGGTTCGGGTTCGTGACCCACTATCTGGCGATCCCCCCGTCGCTGTTCACCGCCGTCGCGGCGGGCCTGGGCGAGGCGGGCCTGAACCGTGACGCCCGGCTGGTGGTGGAGAAGCCGTTCGGGCACGATCTCGACTCGGCGCGGGAACTGCAGGACGCGCTGGGCGCCTACTTCGACGAGCGCCACCTGCTCAGGGTCGATCACTTCCTGGGCTCCGACGCGGTGGAGGGCCTGATGGTCTCCCGCTTCGCCAACACCCTGCTGGCACCGATCTGGCACCGCTCCTACGTGGACAACGTCCAGATCTCCCTCGTCGAGGACTTCGACGTCGCCGACCGGGGATCCTTCTACGACGGGGTGGGCTGCCTGCGCGACGTGGTCCAGAACCACATGCTCCAGGTCCTCGCCTTCCTGGCGATGGACCCGCCGAGCGTCACCAATGCCCGCGCCCAGGGGCTGGAGAAGTGGCGGGTGCTGCACGCGACCCGCACGATCGACCCCGCCGACACCGTGCGCGGCCAGTACCGGGGCTACCTGGACGTCGAAGGCGTCGCACCGGAGTCCACCACCGAGACGTACTTCGCGACCCGTCTGTTCATCGACAACTGGCGCTGGGCAGGGGTGCCCTTCTACCTCCGCAGCGGCAAGGCGCTGGCCGTGACCGCCACGGAGGTCGTGGTCGAACTGCGCAAGCCGCCGCTGGAACTCTTCGGCGGGGACACGACGGAGACGACGTCCAACCTCATCCGCTTCCGCATCGCCGGCGACACCGGAATCAGGGCCGACCTGATGCTGCGCAAGCCCGGGAAGGGCGAGGAGCCGGTGACCGTCCCCGTCGGCGTCGACTTCGCGCAGGCACTGGGGCGGCAGGAGCTCCCGTACGAGAACATCCTCCGCGGAGCCGTCGAGGGCGACCCCGAGTACTTCGCCTTCTTCCCCGCGATCCTGGAGTGCTGGCGGATCGTCCAGCCCGTGCTGGATCCCGCCGGGCAACCCCTCCCGTACGCGCCGGGTAGCTGGGGCCCGGAGGCGGGCGACGGGCTCCCCGGCCTGAAGCACTGGCACCAGCCGGGACGGCGTCTCTTCGGGACCGACTGACGGGAGCCGACGGAGAGGGAACCGACCGGAGAGGGAGCGGCCGAAGAGGGACCGGCCGAAGGAGGCAGGCACTCCTGGCGTCCCGGCGAAGGCCGAAGACGAAGGCCGAAGAGGAGACCCTCCGCCGCCCCGGCACGGGCGCCGTCGGCGTTCCGGGCCCGAGGCAGCGGGGCCGTCTCGCGGACCACATACCCTTGAGGGCATGACCAGCAGCAGCGACCGGAGCCCCGCAGTGAGCGTCGAGGGACCCAAGACCTACGAAGTCCGCACCTATGGGTGCCAGATGAACGTCCACGACTCCGAGCGGCTGTCGGGGCTGCTGGAGGGCGCGGGTTACATCCGTGCGGACGAGGGTTCCGACGGCGACGCCGACGTCGTCGTCTTCAATACCTGCGCGGTGCGGGAGAACGCCGACAACAAGCTCTACGGCAACCTCGGCCGGCTCGCCCCGATGAAGACCAAGCGGCCCGGCATGCAGATCGCCGTCGGCGGCTGCCTGGCGCAGAAGGACCGCGACACCATCGTCGAGCGGGCCCCCTGGGTGGACGTCGTCTTCGGTACGCACAACATCGGCAAGCTGCCCGTGCTGCTGGAGCGCGCCCGTATCCAGGAGGAGGCGCAGATCGAGATCGCCGAATCCCTGGAGGCCTTCCCCTCCACGCTCCCCACCCGGCGCGAGTCCGCCTACGCGGCTTGGGTCTCGATCTCCGTCGGCTGCAACAACACCTGCACCTTCTGTATCGTCCCGGCGCTGCGCGGCAAGGAGAAGGACCGCCGCACCGGCGACATCCTCGCCGAGATCGAGGCCCTGGTCGCCGAGGGCGTCTCGGAGATCACCCTGCTCGGCCAGAACGTGAACGCGTACGGCTCCGACATCGGCGACCGCGAGGCCTTCTCCAAGCTGCTGCGCGCCTGCGGGAAGATCGAAGGGCTGGAGCGGGTCCGTTTCACCTCGCCGCACCCCCGCGACTTCACGGACGACGTGATCGCGGCGATGGCCGAGACGCCCAATGTGATGCCCCAGCTCCACATGCCGATGCAGTCGGGCTCCGACACGATCCTCAAGGCGATGCGGCGCTCGTACCGGCAGGAGCGTTTCCTCGGAATCATCGAGAAGGTGCGCGCCGCGATGCCGGACGCCGCGATCTCCACCGACATCATCGTGGGCTTCCCCGGCGAGACCGAGGAGGACTTCGAGCAGACCATGCACGCGGTCCGCGAGGCGCGCTTCGCCAACGCCTTCACCTTCCAGTACTCCAAGCGCCCCGGGACCCCCGCCGCCGAGATGGAGGGGCAGATCCCCAAGGAGGTCGTCCAGGAGCGGTACATGCGTCTGTCGGTCCTTCAGGAGGAGATCTCCTGGGAGGAGAACAAGAAGCAGGTCGGCCGGACGCTGGAGATCATGGTCGCGGAGGGAGAGGGCCGCAAGGACGGCGCCACCCACCGCCTCTCCGGCCGCGCCTCCGACAACCGCCTGGTCCACTTCACCAAGCCGGACCAGGACGTGCGACCGGGCGACGTGGTGACCGTCGAGATCACCTACGCGGCCCCGCACCACCTCCTCGCCGAGGGCGCACCGGTGGCCGTGCGGCGGACCCGGGCCGGGGACGCCTGGGAGAAGCGCACCGCCGCCGAGGCGGCCAAGCCGGCCGGGGTGATGCTGGGACTGCCGGGCATCGGAGCCCCGGCGCCGCTGCCGGCCGCGGCGGCCCCCGGCTGCGGCTGCGACTGACACCGGGGAGCCCGACGGCGGCCGACGGGCGTGCCGGGTCCAAGCAGTACGCTGCCCACCATGCTTGTCGCCGCCGCTGTCTGCCCCTGCCCACCCCTGCTGGTACCGGAGGTCGCCGCCGGTGCCGCGCCCGAGCTCGACGCCGTGCGGGACGCCTGCGCCGAGGCCCTCGGTGTGCTCGCCGCCGCGCGCCCCGATCTGCTGATCGTGGTCGGACCCGCGGACCTGCCGGGGCGTGGCCCGCACCCCGAGGGGGCCACCGGCACCTTCAAGGGCTTCGGCGTCGACCTCGGCGTACGGCTCGGGCGCGACCGCGGACCGGTGGTGGACGACTCGCTTCCGCCGTCCCTCTCCGTCGGCGCCTGGCTGCTGGCCCGCGCGGAATGGGCCGGTGCACCGGTCGAGGGGCTGGGCGTGGGAGAGCCGCTCGAAACCGACCGCTGTACGAGCGCCGGACGGGACCTGGCCGTCGGGGCGGACCGGGTCGCGCTGCTCGTGATGGGCGACGGCAGCGCCTGCCGCACGCTCAAGGCCCCGGGCTATCTGGACGACCGTGCCGAGGCGTTCGACGCGGCGGCCGCCCGTGCGCTGGGCACGGCGGACACCGGTGCGCTGATCGCACTGGACGCGTCACTGGCGTACGAACTGAAGGCGGCGGGCCGGGCGCCCTGGCAGGTGCTCGCGGGCGCGGCGCAAGGGGCGGGCCTGGCCGGGCGGCTGCTGTACGAGGACGCTCCGTACGGCGTGGGCTACCTGGTCGCCACTTGGTCCTGAGCCCCTGCCGCCCGGAGACCTACGGGTGACGGCCGTGCAGCGTCGTCGCTCCACGGCCGCCCGTCGGACTTGATCAGTTCATGGTCAGGAGGCGGGCGGCGTACCACCCTCGTTCTTGGGTGTTTCACCCTCGTTCTTGGGCGTACCACCATGGTCCTTGTGGGACAGGCGCTCGACCGCGTCCTTGGCCTTCCTCGTGCCGGACTCGATCTTGTCGCTGTACTTGCCCTTGGTCTTTTGGTCGACCGTCCGTGCGGCCTTGTCGAGCCCTTGGTCGATCTTGTCCCCGTGCTGATGCGCGAGTTCGCCGACCTTGTCCTTGGCGGGGCTCAGCTTGGCCTTCAAATTGTCCAGGAAGCCCATCGGGCACCTTCCCTGCTGGGGGACTACGGTCGGGCACTTCTTCAAACTGTGAAAAAACGCCCATATTTAGTTGGAATTCTACTGGCGCGCGAGAAGATCCGCGCTGTCCGGGGCCCCGCGGTCGGCGCGGCGCGGCACTCGGCGTCTTCCCGAGGGGGCGGGGCAGGCTCACTCGTTCGGGAAGACCGGCGGAGGTTTGCGAGACTGTGGCAGTGAGAAGTTCAGCTCCCGCACCGCGGGTCATCACCGTTGTCGGTCCCACTGCAGCCGGAAAGTCCGATCTGGGGGTATTCCTTGCTCAGCAGCTCGACGGCGAAGTGGTCAACGCCGACTCCATGCAGCTCTACCGGGGAATGGACATCGGCACCGCGAAGCTGACGCTCGCCGAACGCGGTTCCGTCCCGCACCACCTGCTGGACATCTGGGACGTCACCGAGGCCGCCAGCGTCGCCGAGTACCAGCGGCTGGCCCGAGCCGAGATCGACCGGCTGCTCGCCGCCGGTCGCACCCCCGTCCTGGTCGGCGGCTCCGGGCTCTATGTGAAGGGCGCCATCGACGCCCTGGAGTTTCCCGGCACGGACCCGGACGTACGGGCCAGGCTGGAGGAGGAACTGGTCGAGCGCGGCTCCGGAGCGCTGCACGCCCGGCTCGCCGCCGCCGACCCCGAAGCGGGCCGGGCCATCCTGCCGAGCAACGGCCGCCGGATCGTCAGGGCCCTCGAAGTCATCGAGATCACCGGCAAGCCCTTCACCGCCAACCTCCCGGGTAACGATGCGGTGTACGACACCGTCCAGATCGGTGTCGACGTGGCCCGCCCCGAGCTCGACGAACGCATCGCCCTGAGGGTCGACCGGATGTGGGCGGCCGGACTCGTCGACGAGGTGCGCGCCCTGGAGGCGCAGGGTCTGCGGGAGGGCCGCACCGCGTCCCGGGCGCTCGGCTACCAGCAGGTGCTTGCCGCGCTGGCCCAGGAATGCACCGAGGACGAGGCACGGGCCGAGACCGTTCGCGCCACCAAGCGATTCGCACGCCGTCAGGACTCGTGGTTCCGCCGCGACCCGCGGGTCCACTGGCTGAGCGGCGCCGCGGAGCACCGCGGGGAACTCCCGCGCCAGGCGCTGGCGTTGGTCGAACGAGCGGTTACAGCCTGATCACGTGATGGCATCGGGAAGCCCTGCCCGTCATTCCGGCGACCTGGAGCGTGCCATCATCGAGCATCGATCGACCAGTGGAGTCCGAGTTGGGAGGGCGCGTGGCGATGGAGGCCGGCCCTCGCGACACTGAACAAGACGCACCGGACGCGCTGCACGGGACAGGCAGTCTGAGCCCCGACGGGCCGGACGAGCTCGAAGCGACCCCCGAGGTCGAGGTCGAGCTGCGGCCCGCGCGCAGGCTGCGGATCTGGCAGCTGGCACCGATCGTCATGCTCGCCGCGGTGGGATCGTTGATGTTCGCCTTCCCGCTGGCCTTCGAGTTCGGCGACGGCGGCGCCGTCGTGGCCATGCTGGGCCTGCTGATCAGCTGCTGCGCGGCCGGCTGGGGCATGATGGCCGCCCGCCGGGTGGGATACACCTGGCCCGGACTGCCGCAGCGGGGTTCGGGCGAGCGGTCCGACTGGCGGGTGATCGCCCTGTACGTCGTCGTCGGCGGCGCACTGGTCGCCCTGGCCGTCTGGCGCGTGGCACGGCTCCGCTGACGGCCGGAGCGGGCCCTTTCCGCAGGTCCTGCCCTCGCGCGGAAGCCGGTGGGGCGGCCCGGGGCGGTCGGTTGTCGGCGCTGTTTCGTACAGTTGCCCTGTGAGCACCTCGCAGATCGCCTTCCTCAAGGGTCACGGCACCGAGAACGACTTCGTGATCGTTCCCGACCCGGACAACGCCATCGACCTGCCCGCGTCCGTCGTCGCCCGGCTCTGCGACCGCCGGGCCGGTATCGGCGGTGACGGGCTGCTGCACGCCGTACGCTCCGCCGCGCACCCCGAGGCGCGGGCCATGGCGGGCGAGGCCGAGTGGTTCATGGACTACCGCAACGCGGACGGTTCGATCGCCGAGATGTGCGGCAACGGAGTGCGGGTCTTCGCCGGGTTCCTGCAGCGCGCCGGACACGTCGAGGAGGGCGACCTCGCCGTCGCGACCCGGGGCGGCGTGAAGAAGGTCCACATCGCCAAGGACGGCGCCATCACGGTCTCCATGGGGCGCGCGCTCCTTCCCGAGGACGGCGTCACGGTCAGCCTCGGCGGTCGCAGCTGGGACGCCCGCAACGTGAACATGGGCAATCCCCACGCGGTCGCCTTCGTCGACGACCTGACGCACGCCGGCGACCTGCTCTCCGTGCCGCCCTACAGCCCCGCAGCCGTCTACCCCGACGGCGTCAACATCGAATTCGTCGTGAACCGCGGACCGCGGCATGTCGCCATGCGGGTCCATGAGCGCGGCTCCGGCGAGACCCGCTCCTGCGGCACGGGCGCCTGCGCCGTGGCCGTCGCCGCGGCCCGCAGGGACGGCGCGGACCCCGCTGAGACCGGCACCCCCGTCACGTACACGGTCGATCTGCCCGGCGGCACCCTTGTGATCACCGAGCGGCCGGACGGCGAGATCGAGATGACCGGACCGGCCGTGATCGTCGCCGAGGGCCTGATCGACTCCGCCTGGCTCGAAACGGAAAGGTCTTAGAGCTTCGCTCGAATGGGTGATCCCTTTCACGCTGGGCGAGAGCCGGACTCCGCCACGTGGTGGGCTCGGTAGCATCAAGCACCGGCCCGGAGGCGCGACCGCACCTCCCCACCGCCGGTCGACGTCGCCGGAGGTGCCCCATGAGTGCAGAGGCCACCAGCCCAGGTGCCCCCATCCGCCGACGGGGCCGCCCCCGGATCGATCTGCGCAGGCTCGGCCGTGTCGCGCTGCTCGGTCCCGTCCCCCGCGACCGGCTGCCCGACGCCATCGGCCATGTCGCCGAGGCCCACCGGGCCCACCATCCGGATGCCGACCTCTCGATCCTGCACCGGGCCTATGTGCTCGCGGAGTCCTCGCACCGCGGCCAGATGCGCAAGAGCGGCGAGCCGTACATCACGCACCCGCTCGCGGTCACGCTGATCCTCGCCCAGCTCGGCGCCGAGACGACGACGCTCACCGCCTCGCTGCTCCACGACACCGTCGAGGACACCGATGTGACCCTCGATCAGGTACGGGACCAGTTCGGCAAAGAGGTCTGCTATCTCGTCGACGGCGTCACCAAGCTCGAAAAGGTCGACTACGGAGCAGCCGCCGAGCCGGAGACCTTCCGCAAGATGCTGGTCGCCACCGGGGACGACGTCCGGGTCATGTCGATCAAGCTCGCCGACCGGCTGCACAACATGCGCACCCTCGGCGTGATGCGGCCCGAGAAACAGGCCAGGATCGCCAAGGTCACCCGCGACGTGCTGATCCCGCTCGCCGAACGGCTCGGCGTGCAGGCCCTCAAGACCGAGCTGGAGGACCTCGTCTTCGCGATCCTCCACCCCGAGGAGTACGAGCGGACCCGCGCGCTCATCGCTGCCGCGTCGGCGCGGTCGGACGGCTCCGGCGCCGCCCCTCAGGACCCGCTCGCGGCCATCGCCGAGAACGTCACGACGGTGCTACGGGAGGCCGGTATCCCCGCCGAAGTCCTCATCAGGCCGCGCCACTTCGTCTCCGTGCACCGGGTCGGCGTCAAACGCGGCGAACTGCGCGGCACCGACTTCGGCCGGCTGCTGGTGCTCGTCGGCGAGGACGCCGACTGCTACGCCGTGCTCGGCGAACTGCATACCTGCTTCACCCCGGTGATCTCCGAGTTCAAGGACTTCATCGCCGCCCCCAAGTTCAACCTGTACCAGTCACTGCACACCGCCGTCGTGGGAGAGGACGGGGCGGTCGCCGAAGTCCTCATCCGTACCCACCGGATGCACAAGGTCGCCGAGGCCGGAGTCATCGCCCTCGGCAATCCGTACGCCGCGGACGGCGGCGCCGGACCCCAGGCCGCCGAACCCGCGGACGGAGAGCGCGCCGACCCCACCCGGCCCGGCTGGCTCTCCCGGCTCCTCGCCTGGCAGCAGTCCGCCCCGGACCCCGACACCTTCTGGACCACGCTCCGCGCCGACCTGGCCCAGGACCGGGAGATCACGGTCTTCCGGACCGACGGCGGCACGCTCGGGCTGCCCGCCGGAGCCAGCTGCGTCGACGCCGCCTACGCGCAGTACGGGAACGAAGCGCATAACTGCATCGGCGCCCGGGTCAACGGCCGGCTGGCCACCCTCGGCACCGTGCTCAGCGACGGCGACACCGTGCAGCTGCTGCTCGCCGAGGACGCCGCCTCCGGCCCCTCGCCCGACTGGCTCGACCACGCCAGGACCCCCGCCGCCCGCATCGCCATCACCGGCTGGCTGGACGCCCACCCGGAGGACACTCGGAGCCCGCACGGCGGCCGGCCCGCGGAAACCGGGCCCGAGCAGCCGTCGCAGGGCCACTCCAGGCCCGGACCGCAGCCACCGGAACCCTCCGGCGCCGGGCTCGCCGCGACCGCCGTGGTGGACCGGCCGGACGCCACCGTACGGCTCGCGGGCTGCTGCACCCCCGTACCACCCGACGCCGTCACCGGATTCGTCGTGCGCGGCGGCGCCGTCACCGTGCACCGGCTGGAGTGTCCCGCCGTCGCCCGGATGCGGTCCGTCGGCCGGGCGCCGGTCGGGGTGAGCTGGGAGGAAGCCACCGACTGCCGGTTCACGCTGGTCGCCGAGTCCTTCGGGCGTCCCCGGCTGCTCGCCGATCTCACCGAGGCGATTGCGACGGCGGACGCGGCGATCATCTCCGCCACCGTCGAACCGCCCAGCGAACAGCGGGTCCGGCACACCTACACCCTTCAGCTCCCCGACGCGGCCGGACTGCCGGCCCTGATGCGCGCCATGCGTGACGTGCCCGGGGTGTACGACGTGAGCCGCGCCCAGCACCCCGTGGCCACCGTCTGACTCCTCCGGTCGGAGCCATCCGCCACAGCGCTCTCATTCGGGTGGTGCGGCGCGCGCCGCACCTGTCCAGCGGGAAGTCGCTGGTAGCGGTAGTTCATGCCGTTCATCTCCCGCCGTCTGCGGGCCGCTCTGCTGGCCACCGCATCGGCCACTCTCGTCGCAGCCACCCTCCCCTCAGCCGTGCCCCTCGGCATCGGCGATCCGCTCTTCCCTCATCTCGGCAACCCCGGGTACGACGTCCGCGCCTACGACATCGGACTGACCTACCACGGCGACAACAGCAAGCCGCTGGACGCCGTCACCAGGATCGACGCGCGGACCACCGAACCGCTCGACCGGATCAACCTCGACTTCACCCGGGGCACCGTCCGCACGGTCGAAGTCAACGGTCTGCGCGCCGACTTCGCGGTCAAGGACGAGGACCTGGTCATCCAGCCACTGGGCCGGCTCCCTGCCGGGGTACCGCTGCACATCACCGTCCACCACACCAGCGACCCCGGCGGAGACCGGGACAGCGGCGGCTGGGTGCGCACCGCCGACGGTCTGGCGATGGCCAATCAGGCCGATGCCGGGCACCGGGTCTTCCCGAGCAACGACCACCCCTCCGACAAGGCGTACTTCACCTTCCGGGTCTCCGCGCCCAAGGACCTGACCGTGGTGGCCAACGGACTGCCCACCGGCACGGCCCGGCACGGCGCCGACACCACCTGGACCTACCGGACCGAACACCCCATGGCCACCGAACTGGCCCAGGTCTCGATCGGGCGCTCCGCCGTCCTGCGCCGGACCGGCCCGCACGGACTGCCGGTACGCGACGTGGTGCCCGGTGCCGACCGCAAGCGCCTCGAACCCTGGCTGAGCAAGACCCCCGCCCAGCTGGAGTGGATGGAACAGCAGGTCGGCCGCTACCCCTTCGAGACGTACGGACTGCTCGTCGCCGCCATCGACACCGGCTTCGAGCTGGAGACCCAGACGCTCTCGCTCTTCGAACGGTCCCTGTTCACCGGGACCGGCTACCCCGAGTGGTACCTCGACTCGATCATGGTGCACGAGCTCGCCCACCAGTGGTTCGGTGACAGCGTCTCCCCGCAGAACTGGTCCGATCTGTGGCTCAACGAGGGACACGCCACCTGGTACGAGGCCCGCTACGCCGAGGAGCACGCCGGCAAGTCCCTGGAACGCCGGATGCGCGAGGCCTACACCAGGTCCGACGGCTGGCGCGCCGCGGGCGGCCCCCCGGCCCACCCCGACGCCCCGGCACCCGGGCAGAAGGTCAGCCTGTTCCGGCCCGTGGTGTACGACGGCAGCGCACTGATCCTCTACGCGCTGCGCCAGGAGATCGGCGCGAGCGCGTTCGACCGGCTGGAGCGGAGCTGGGTGCGGAAGCACCGGGACTCCAACGCCACCACCGAGGACTTCGTCCGGCTGGCGTCCCGGACCGCGGGCCGCGACCTGACCTCGTTCCTCGACGGCTGGCTGTACGGGGAGAAGACCCCGCCGATGCCGGGGCACCCGGACTGGCACAGCACCGCGCCCGCCGGACAGCGGTAAACCCGGGTGACTGGTGCGGCGGACCATGCCACTATCGACGAGTCGCCGCGGCGGCCGGACCGGAGATTCCCGACAGCGGGAATCATCGGAAGGGGTCACGCGTTGTGACTGATGTAACGGACTTCCAACGACGTAAGGATCCAATGACCTCCTCTTCTTCCCTTCCCCAGGACGCGCAGGATGCGCAGAGCGCTACGGAGAATGTCACCGAAAGCCTCACCGAGAGCCTTCGGGCCGACGCCCTGATGGAAGAGGACGTCGCCTGGAGCCACGAGATCGACGGAGAGCGGGACGGCGAACAGCTCGACCGCTCCGAGCGCGCCGCCCTGAGGCGTGTGGCCGGACTCTCCACCGAGCTCGAAGATGTCACCGAGGTCGAGTACCGACAGCTGCGCCTGGAGCGCGTGGTGCTGGTCGGCGTCTGGACGTCGGGGACCGTGCGTGACGCGGAGAATTCCCTCGCGGAGCTGGCCGCGCTGGCGGAGACGGCGGGCGCCCAGGTGCTCGACGCGGTCTTCCAGCGCCGCGACAAGCCGGACCCGGCCACCTACATCGGTTCGGGCAAGGCGCTGGAGCTGCGCGACATCGTCCTCGAATCAGGGGCCGACACCGTCGTCTGCGACGGTGAGCTCAGCCCCGGCCAGCTGATCCACCTGGAAGACGTCGTCAAGGTCAAGGTGGTCGACCGGACCGCCTTGATCCTCGACATCTTCGCCCAGCACGCCAAGTCCCGAGAGGGCAAGGCACAGGTCTCGCTGGCACAGATGCAGTACATGCTGCCGCGGCTGCGTGGCTGGGGTCAGTCGCTCTCCCGTCAGATGGGCGGCGGCGGTTCCAGCGGCGGTGGCGGCATGGCCACCCGTGGTCCCGGTGAGACCAAGATCGAGACGGACCGGCGCCGGATCCGCGAGAAGATGGCGAAGATGCGCCGGGAAATCGCGGAGATGAAGACGGGCCGCGAGATCAAGCGCCAGGAGCGCAAGCGCAACAAGGTGCCGTCGGTCGCCATCGCCGGCTACACCAACGCGGGCAAGTCCTCGCTGCTCAACCGGCTCACCGGTGCGGGCGTCCTGGTGGAGAACGCGCTGTTCGCCACCCTGGACCCGACCGTGCGCCGGGCCGAGACGCCGAGCGGTCGGCTCTACACGCTGGCCGACACCGTCGGGTTCGTACGGCATCTGCCGCACCACCTCGTCGAGGCGTTCCGTTCCACGATGGAGGAGGTCGGCGAATCCGACCTGATCCTGCACGTGGTGGACGGCTCCCACCCGGTGCCGGAGGAGCAGCTCGCCGCGGTGCGCGAGGTGATCCGCGAAGTGGGTGCGGTGAACGTGCCCGAGATCGTGGTGATCAACAAGGCGGACGCGGCCGATCCGCTGGTGCTCCAGCGACTGCTGCGCATCGAGAAGCACGCGATCGCCGTCTCGGCGCGCACCGGCGCCGGTATCGAGGAGCTGCTCGCGCTCATCGACACCGAGCTGCCGCGGCCGGCGGTCGAGATCGAGGCGCTCGTGCCGTACATCCAGGGTGGACTCGTCTCCCGGGTGCATGCCGAGGGTGAGGTGATCTCCGAGGAGCACACGTCGGAGGGCACCCTGCTCAAGGCGCGGGTGCACGAGGAGTTGGCGGCCGAGCTCTCCTCGTTCGTCCCCGTGGCGCACTGACCGCGACGCGATACGGCCCGGCAACGACCCGAAGGCCCGCCCCGACCAGGGGCGGGCCTTCGGGTCGTCATCGGGTGCCGGTGGCCGTCAGTGGCCGGCGAACTTCTCGCTCATGGTGGTGAAGACGTCCTTCGCGCCCGGACCCAGGTGGGGACCGGCGAGCCAGCCCGAAGTCACCGGTCCGATGGAGGTGTTGGAGACCAGCACGGACTTGCCGTCGCTGCCCTTCGTGAACCATCCACCGCCGGACGACCCACCGGTCATGGTGCAGCCGATGCGGTACATCGCCGGAGTGCTCGGGCTGATGGACAGTCGCCCGGGGCGATCGACGCACTTGTGCATGATCAAGCCGTCGTACGGGGGAGCGGCGGGGTATCCCCAGGCGCCCATGGCATCGATCCGTGAGATCTCGGGAGCGTCGAAGTCGACCGACAGGGCGTTGCCCACGGTCTCCTCCAGGGACTTGGTGCCCTTCTCCGGCTTCACGTGCAGCACCGCGTAGTCATAGGGAGCGCCCTCGCCCCCGGTGGGGCCGCCGTCGGCGAGCCACTCCCCGGACGTCGTCGCCCAGTCCGCCCAGTACGCGCCGTACGGGGCGATCTCCTGGGGCTGCGCGTTCTCCAGGGCCGCGGCGGACTTGCCCTTGTCGTTGTACGCGGGCACGAAGACGATGTTGCGGTACCAGCCGCCCTTCGAGCCGGCGTGCACGCAGTGGCCCGCGGTCCACACCAGGTTGGACCGGCCCGGGTTCCCCGGATCCTTGACGATCGTGCCCGAGCAGACCATCGAGCCCTCGGGGGAGTCGAAGAACACCTTGCCGACCGGGGCCGCGTAGCTGTGGTACGGAGTCTTCTCACGCTCGGCCCGCACCGGAGCGGGCTCCGGGTCGGTGACGCCCCGGTCGCCGGAGACGTCGCCGGCCGCCATGGTCTTCGCCGGGTCCTTGGCCGACTCCATCCGGTCGGGCTTCCACAGCCCCCCGCCACGGCGGCACGGCCCGCACGGGACGCGGCGGGCCGGCGGCGCGGCACGACGGAAAGGGCCCCCGGCGCGCAACTGCCGCGCCAGGGGCCCCTGATGTGCCGTCACCGTCACCGCCACCGGGACCGGGCCGGGTGACGGTCCGTCGTCACTGTCCCGCGTACTTCTTGCTGACCGACTCGTAGACGCCCTTGGCCTCCTTGCCGAACCGCGGCCCGGCCAGCCAGCCCGCGGTCACCGGCCCGATGGAGGTGTTCGAGACCAGCGCGGGCTTGCCGTCCTGTCCCGCCGCGACCCAGCCACCGCCCGAGGCGCCGCCGGTCATGGTGCAGCCGATGCGGTACATCGTCGGGTCCTGTGCGGTCAGCGAGAGCCGGCCCGGCTTGTCCGCGCACTGGAACGCCTTCTGGCCGTCGTACGGCGGAGCGGCCGGGAAGCCGGTCGCCGTCATGCTGTCGATCTTCGGCACGGCCGGGGCGTTGAACTCGACGGGCAGCGCGGAACCGACCGTCTCCTCCAGGGACTTGCCCGTCGAGCCCTTCTCCGGCGTCACGTGCAGCACCGCGAAGTCGTAGGGTGCGCCCAGTCCGCCCATCGAGGAACCCTGCGAGATCCACTGGTCGGACGTCTGCGCCCAAGTGCCCCACCACACGCCGTAGGGGGCGATCTCCTGCTTGGTCGCCTTCTTCAGCGCGGCCAGGGAAAGGCCCTGGTTGTTGTACGAGGGCACGAAGGCGATGTTGCGGTACCAGCCGCCCTTCTTGCCCGCGTGCACACAGTGCCCGGCGGTCCACACCAGGTTGGACTTCCCGGGGTGCGCCGGGTCCTTCACCACGGTCGCGGAACAGACCATGGAGCCCTCGGGGCTGTCGAAGAGCAGCTTCCCGGACTCTGCGGCGTTGGCGTGGTACGGCGTCCGGACGCCCGCGGCCTGGACCGGCGCGGGCGTCGGGTCCGTCACGCCCACGTCACCCGAGATGTCGTTGTCGACCGGCTTCTCGGGCGACTTGTCGGCATCCCGCATCCGGTCCGGGTCCCAGAGGTCCTCGATGATCGGGTTGACGAAGTCCTTGGCCTCGCGCAGCCACTTGTCCTTGTCCCAGTTCTTCCACTCGCCGTTCTTCCACTGGTCGAGGTCGATCCCGTGTGCCTTGAGCCGGTCCTTCAGATCGTCAGGAATCGTGATCTTGCCGTCCGAGGACTGGCCGGCGGGAACGCTCGGCTTGTCACTCGCGTTGTCCTCCTCGGGCCCGCAGGCGGTGGCGCCGAGCGCGAGGACCGCGGTGACCGCGGCCACCGCGAGCACCGACGAGGGCCGGCGGCGTGCCCTCCCCTGACGTGCGGCGAGAACCGGTCGAATGAGTCGCATGTGGTGATCCCCCTGGGACTTCGTAACTCAACACTTCTGTACTGCACTGCGGTACTGCTCCGAGCCACCTGCTCCGAACACCCTGTGGACTTTCGGACAACTGTCCTGGATCCTGTGCGGCCCCCACTATGCCGGTGCCGATGGGGACGGTGAGCGGCAGGGCCGTGGTTCCGCCTCCGCAAGGATCTTCCGATTTACCCGTGATCCGTCGCACCCGGCGTCGTTGGTACGTGCGTGGGACCCGGGGAAAGCGTTCATCCCCGTACTCCATCCGTGCGTCGACGTACTGATGTGCAACGCAACCGTTACAGCGGGAGGACCAACAGCCGTGGCCGTGACCGAACCAGCCCCGGTGGCAGCACCGACGGTGCACGAGGGGATCCTGCGCCGCCAGTCCCTGCGCGAATCCGCCGCCCGTACCTACGCGCGTTCACTGCCGATCGTGCCGGTCCGGGCCCGTGGGCTGACCATCGAGGGCGCGGACGGACGGCGGTATCTCGACTGCCTCTCCGGAGCCGGCACCCTGGCGCTCGGACACAACCACCCCGTCGTCCTGGAGGCGATCAAGAAGGTCCTCGACTCGGGTGCCCCGCTGCATGTGCTCGACCTCGCCACCCCGGTCAAGGACGCCTTCACCACGGAGCTGTTCGCCACCCTGCCGCGGCAGTTCGCCGACAACGCCCGGATCCAGTTCTGCGGACCGGCGGGCACGGACGCGGTCGAGGCGGCGTTCAAGCTGGTCCGCGGCGCGACCGGCCGCAGCGGCCTCCTCGCCTTCACCGGCGCCTACCACGGGATGACGGCAGGAGCCCTCGCCGCCTCGGGCGGCGCCGAGGACGTACGGGTGACCAGGCTGCCCTTCCCGCGGAACTACCGCTGCCCCTTCGGCGTCGGCGGTGAGCGCGGCGCGGAGATCGCCGCCCGGTGGACCGAGAACCTCCTGGACGATCCCAAGGGTGGCACACCCGCGCCGGCCGGGATGATCCTCGAACCGGTGCAGGGGGAGGGCGGTGTGAACCCCGCCCCCGACGGCTGGATGCGCCGGATGCGCGAGATCACCGAGGCCCGCTCCGTCCCCCTGATCGCCGACGAGGTCCAGACGGGCGTCGGTCGCACCGGTGCCTTCTGGGCGGTCGAGCATAGCGGGATCGTGCCCGATGTGATGGTGCTCTCCAAGGCGATCGGCGGTTCCCTCCCGCTCGCCGTGATCGTCTACCGCTCCGAACTCGACACCTGGCAGCCGGGCGCCCACGCCGGCACCTTCCGGGGCAACCAGCTTGCGATGGCGGCGGGCACGGCCACCCTCGCCTTCGTGCGGGAGAACCACCTCGCCGAGCGCGCCGCGACCCTCGGCGCCCGCATGCTCGCCCGCCTCCAGGCGCTGGCCACCGACCACCCCACCATCGGCGACGTACGCGGACGCGGCCTGATGATCGGGGTCGAGCTGGTCGACCCGGAAGCCGCCCCGCCCGGCGACAGCCCCGAGCCGCCGCCCGCCCCCGCCCCCGCCCTCGCCGCAGCCGTCCAGCAGGAGTGCCTGCGCCGCGGGCTCATCGTCGAACTCGGCGGACGCCACTCCACCGTCGTACGCCTCCTCCCTCCCCTCACACTCACCGACGAACAGGCAACAGCGGTCGTGGACCGCCTCGCCGACGCCCTGGCAGCCGCCGAGCGGCTGCCGCACCGCCGGATCACGACCGGGTCGATCCGCTGACCCCGGACACCCTCACGAGAAAGACCGCCGTGAACCCCACCCCCGCGCCCCAGGCCGACGGCTCTCCCCCCACCCAGCAGCTAGGACAGGCCGGGTTCACCGGCCACCTCGTCGCCGAGCAGTCCACCGTGCCGCGCCAGATGACGGCACCGCCCGACGAGTGGTGCACCCCGAAGTCCGCGCTCACCACCGGGGCACCGGCCGACCCGCTCGACCACCCGGACCCGCTGCGGGCCGCCGACACGGCGGGCGCGGAGAATCTGCTGCGCTGCTGGGTCCGGGAAACCGACCTGCCCGAGCCGGACGGGCACACACTCCGCATCCCCCTTCCCGCCAGCGGAACGGCCCTGCTCGTCCCCGTCCTCCACTGGTCGGCCACCGGCTGGCACCGTTTCGGCCCGCCCGCCCTGGAGGGGGCACCCGAAGGAGCACCCCCCGCCGACGCCGTCACGATCGCCGCTCTCCTGGGCCGCGAGACCGACCGCGACCCGGGGGCCGACATGGTGGCCCGGGTGGCCGACTCGGTACGGCGAACCGCCGGCTTCATCGCCGAGCGGCGCCGCACTCCCCACGCGCCGGCCGAGGCGGACCTCTTCCTCACCGCGGAGCAGTCGCTTCTGCTCGGGCACCCGCTCCACCCCACCCCCAAGAGCCGAGAAGGGCTCTCCGACGCCGAATCCCGCCTCTACTCGCCCGAGTCGCACGGCTCCTTCCCTCTGAACTGGATGGCCGTCGACCGGTCCGTACTGGCCACCGACTCCGCCTGGACCGACGGAGGCCGTCCCGTGCCGGCCACGGAGCTGGTCGCCCGCCATGCCGAGGGGCTGCGCCTCCCCGACAACACCGCACCGATTCCGCTCCACCCCTGGCAGGCCCGCGAACTCGCCCACCGCCCCGAGGTGGCCGCCCTGCTCGACGCCGGGCTCCTCCACGACCTGGGACCGCACGGCAGGCGCTGGCACCCCACCTCCTCCGTCCGTACCGTGCACCGGCCCGGTGCCGAGGTCATGCTCAAGCTCTCCCTCGGCGTACGCATCACCAACTCCCGCCGGGAGAACCTCCGCAAGGAACTGCACCGCGGAGTGGAGGTCCACCGGCTGCTCCGCAGCGGGCTCGCCACACAGTGGCACGCCGCCCATCCGGGCTTCGACATCGTCCGCGACCCCGCCTGGCTCGCCGTGGACGGCCCGGACGGCGAACCCGTCCAGGGCCTCGACGTGATGCTTCGCCACAACCCGTTCGGGCCGCACGACGACGCGGTCTGCATCGCGGCCCTGACCGCCCCGCGCCCATGGCCGGGCAGGACGGGCATGCACTCGCGCCTCGCCGAGATCGTCCACTCCCTGGCCGCCGTCACCGGACGAACCGTGCGCGCGGTCGCGGCCGAGTGGTTCCTGCGCTACCTGCACCGCGTCGTGGGCCCGGTGCTCTGGCTCGACGGCCACGCAGGCGTGGCCCTCGAAGCACACCAGCAGAACACCCTGGTGCTGCTCGACCCCGAGGGATGGCCGGTCGGCGGCCGATACCGCGACAACCAGGGCTACTACTTCCGCGAGTCCCACCGCGCGGCGCTGGAGCACAGGCTCCCCGGCATCGGATCGGCCAGCGACACCTTCGTCTCCGACGCGGTCACCGACGAACGCTTCGCCTACTACCTCGGCATCAACCATGTGTTCGGCCTGATCGGGGCGTTCGGCGCCCAGCGTCTCGCCGGCGAACGCGTACTCATCGCGGCCTTCCGCCGATTCCTCGGCTCGGCCGCCGCCCTGGGCTCCCCGCTCCCCGCGCATCTGCTGGAAAAGCCCGAGCTGCGGTGCAAGGCCAACCTGCTGACCCGGATGCACGGCCTGGACGAACTCGTCGGCCCCGTCGACACCCAGTCCGTCTACGTCACCATTGCCAACCCGCTGTACGCCTGAGGGAACATCACCACCGCCTGAACCGCCGAGAGGAGAGCGACACCGTGGCTCCCGCCGATGCGCACACCGACGCCGTTACCGGTCCTGCCCCACCGGCCGACACAGGTGCCGAGGACACCCTGGACCTGGAGCTCTCCGGGGAACTCCTCGCCCTGTTCGGGGAAGACCCCCCGGGCACCACGGGCATCACGGGCGACGCGGGCCGGGCAGCGGGTACGCAGCCGACGGCGAGCAGGGCGGCCTCCTCCGACCTGCTCGACCATCCGGCCGACTGGGGACCGGTCACCACCCCGGCCGGAGTCCTCCAACTCGTCCCGGTGCGGCTGGAACGTGATCTCGCCGTACTGAGCCGCTGGATGAACGACCCCGCCGTCGCGGCCTTCTGGGAACTCGCCGGACCCGAAGCCGTCACAGCCGCCCATCTGCGTACTCAACTCGACGGTGACGGACGCAGCGTCCCCTGCCTCGGCGTGCTGGCGGGCACTCCCATGAGCTACTGGGAGATCTACCGCGCGGATCTCGACCCGCTGGCACGCCACTACCCGGCCCGTCCGCACGACACCGGCATCCACCTGCTCATCGGTGGTGTGAACAACCGCGGGCACGGCGTCGGAACCACTCTGCTCCGGGCCGTCGCCGATCTCGTACTCGACAATCGCCCCCGGTGCGCGCGGGTGGTCGCGGAACCCGATCTGCGTAACACCCCGTCCGTCTCCGCCTTTCTGAGTGCCGGCTTCCGCTTCTCCGCGGAACTCGAACTCCCCGACAAACGAGCCGCCCTGATGGTCCGCGACCGAACTCATCGTGCCCAGCTGTGAACGAACCGCTGCACAACTCGCACCGCTCGAAACCCATCGGTTCCATCCCGAGGAGTCCCCGTGCCGAAATATCCCGCGAGCCATGATTCGGCGCAGTCCGCCGAGCTGCTCAGCACGCCAGAACTGAACCGGACGGTCTGGGACGGAGCCGCCGCCCGACTGCTCGCGAAGATGCTCGGTCAATTCGCCTACGAGAAAGTCATCGAGCCGGCCGCGCAGGCAGGCGGCGATACGTACACCCTCGGCCTCGACGACGGCGGAACCCTCGGCTTCAGGGCCCGGCGGGGCGTGTACGGAAGCTGGCACATCGCCCCGGACTCGATCCTGGAGACGCCCGGGAACCCCCCCGGGACGCCGGCCGGCGCGGGGCCCGACGGCGACCGGGGCCCCGCCACCGAGCCGCCCGGCGACCGGGGCACCGACCCCGTCCCCTTCCGCGATCCGCTCCAGTTCCTCGTGCGCGCCCGCCGGCTCCTCGACATCGACGGCGCCACCCTCGGCCACCTCATCCGTGAGATCACCACCACCCTCACCGCCGACGCCCGGCTCGACCACACCGCCCTCACCGCGGCCCGACTGGCCGACCTCGACTACGCCGAGCTGGAAGGGCACCAGACCGGCCACCCCTGGCTCGTCGCCAACAAGGGCCGCCTCGGCTTCTCCGCCACCGACGCCTCGCGCTACACCCCCGAGGCCCGCACGCCCCTCACGCTGCCGTGGATCGCGGTCTCCACGAGGATCGCCGCCTACCGCGGAGTGGCCGGCCTGGCCGGACCGGAGCAGCTGTACGCACAGGAACTCGACCCGTCGGTCCGTGATTCCTTCGCCGCCGTGCTCCGTACCCGCGGCCTCGATGCCGACAGCTACCTCTTCCTTCCCGTACACCCCTGGCAGTGGGACGAATGGATCGTGCCGGTCTTCGCCCCCGCCATCGCCGCCGGTGACATCGTTCCGCTGCACGCCGACGCGGACCTCAGGCTGGCTCAGCAGTCCATCCGCACCTTCAGCAACGTGGCCCGCCCCGACCGGCACACCGTCAAACTGCCCCTGTCGATCCTCAACACACTGGTCTGGCGAGGACTGCCGACCGAACGCACCCTCGCGGCCCCCGCCGTCACCACCTGGGTCCACGGCCTGCGCGACGGGGACGCCTTTCTGCGTGACACCTGCGGGGTCATCCTGCTCGGCGAGGTGGCCTCGGTGGCGGTCGAGCACCCGCTCTACGACCACCTTCCCGAGGCCCCGTACCAGTTCAAGGAGATCCTCGGTGCGATCTGGCGCGAACCCCTCCAGCCCCGGCTCGCGGCCGGCGAGCGGGCCCGGACCCTTGCCTCGCTGCTCCACACCGATCCGCAGGGCCGCGCCTTCACCGCCGAGCTCGTCGCCCGCTCCGGGCTGACGCCCACCGCCTGGCTGACCCGCCTCTTCGCCGCCCTGCTGCCGCCGCTGCTGCACTTCCTCTACCGCTACGGCACGGTGTTCTCCCCGCACGGCGAGAACGCCATCGTGGTCTTCGACGACCAGGACGTACCGGTGCGACTGGCGATCAAGGACTTCGTCGACGACGTGAACATCAGCGTCCGGCCGCTGCCGGAGCACGAGTCGATGCCCGAGGACGTACGCCGCACCCTGCTCACCGAGGAGCCCTCCTTCCTCACCCAGTTCATCCACTCCGGACTGTTCATCGGCGTGTTCCGCTTCCTGTCCCCGCTGTGCGAGGAACAGCTGGGGGTTCCGGAGGCCGATTTCTGGTCACTCGTGCGGGCCGAGATCCTGCGCCACCACGCCCGCTTCCCGGAGCTCAAGGAGCGGTTCGAGATGTTCGACCTGCTGACACCCCGCATCGAACGCCTCTGTCTGAACCGCAACCGCCTGCATGTCGACGGATACCGGGACCGCCCCCAGCGCCCGCACGCGGCCATCCACGGGACCGTTCCCAACCCGCTCCACCCCTCCGCCGGAGTCCGGGAGTGACCGGTGTTGTCAGTGGCGACCCGTACGCTGGTCGGGCTATGACGAAGCCATCCCTTCCCGAGCTCCTGCACGCCGCCGTGACCGCCGTCGGCGGTACGGAACGACCCGGCCAGGCCGCCATGGCCGGGGCCGTTGCCGAGGCCGTCGACGACAATTCCCATCTGCTCGTCCAGGCCGGTACCGGCACGGGCAAGTCCCTCGGCTACCTGGTGCCCGCACTGGCGCACGGCGAGCGGGTCGTGGTGGCCACGGCGACACTGGCGCTGCAGCGCCAGTTGGTGGAGCGCGACCTTCCGCGCACGGTCGACGCCCTGCACCCGCTGCTGCGCCGACGCCCCCAGTTCGCCATGCTCAAGGGCCGGTCGAACTACCTCTGTCTGCACCGGCTCCACGAAGGAGTGCCGCAGGAAGAGGAGGAGGGGCTCTTCGACCAGTTCGAGGCCGCCGCCCCGTCGAGCAAGCTCGGCCAGGATCTGCTCCGGCTCCGGGACTGGTCCGACGAGACCGAGTCCGGTGATCGCGACGACCTCACCCCGGGGGTCTCCGACCGTGCCTGGGCGCAGGTCTCCGTCTCGTCCCGCGAATGCCTGGGCGCCAGCAAGTGCGCGTACGGCGCGGAGTGCTTCGCCGAGCTGGCACGTGAGCGGGCCAAGCTCGCCGATGTCGTCGTCACCAATCACGCCCTCCTCGCCATCGACGCCATCGAGGGCGCCCCGGTGCTACCGCAGCACGAGGTGCTGATCGTCGACGAGGCCCATGAGCTGGTCTCCAGGGTCACCGGGGTGGCAACCGGAGAGCTCACCCCCGGCCAGGTCAACCGCGCGGTGCGCCGTGCGGCGAAGCTGGTCAACGAGAAGGCCGCCGACGCGCTGCAGACCGCGTCGGAGGGGTTCGAGCGCGTCATGGAGCTGGCGCTTCCCGGTCGCCTGGAAGAGGTCCCCGAGGACCTCGGCTACGCGCTGCTGGCGCTGCGCGACGCCGCGCGCACGGTGATCTCGGCCCTGGGAGCCACCCGGGACAAGTCCGTCCAGGACGAGGACGCCGTCCGCAAGCAGGCCCTGGCGTCGGTGGAGACGATCCACGGCGTCGCCGAGCGCATCACCCAGGGCTCGGAGTACGACGTCGTCTGGTACGAGCGCCATGACCGTTTCGGCGCGTCCGTACGGGTCGCACCGCTCTCCGTCTCGGGGCTGCTGCGCGAGAAGCTCTTCACCGAGCGGTCCGTAGTCCTGACCTCGGCCACGCTCAAGCTCGGCGGGGACTTCAACGGGGTGGGGGCCTCGCTCGGCCTGGCTCCCGAAGGCACCGCGGGCGACGACATCCCGCAGTGGAAGGGACTCGACGTCGGCTCGCCGTTCGACTACCCGAAGCAGGGCATTCTGTATGTCGCCCGGCATCTGGCCACGCCGGGGCGGGAGAGCTCCCGCACCGACATGCTGGACGAGCTCGCCGAGCTGATGGAGGCGGCGGGCGGGCGCACCCTCGGGTTGTTCTCCTCCATGCGGGCGGCCCAGGCCGCCGCGGAGGAGCTGCGGGGCCGGCTGGACAAGCCGATCCTGCTGCAGGGCGAGGAGACGCTCGGAGAGCTGATCAAGAATTTCGCGGCCGACCCCGAGACCTGCCTCTTCGGCACGCTGTCGCTCTGGCAGGGCGTCGATGTGCCGGGGGCCAGCTGCCAGTTGGTGGTCATGGACCGCATCCCGTTCCCGCGTCCCGACGATCCGCTGATGAGCGCGCGCCAGAAGGCGGTCGAGGAGGCGGGAGGCAACGGGTTCATGGCCGTCGCGGCGACGCATGCCGCGCTGCTGATGGCCCAGGGGGCCGGCCGGCTCGTCCGGGCCACGGGCGACAAGGGCGTGGTCGCGGTACTCGATCCGCGCCTGGCCAACGCCCGGTACGGCAGCTATCTGCGGGCCTCGCTGCCCGACTTCTGGTACACCACCGACCGTAACCAGGCGCGCCGCTCGCTCGCGGCGATCGACGCGGCGGCCAAGGCCGACGGCAAGTAGTCCGATTCGGGTGCCCGGCGGCATGGGCAGGGCCCCGGGATCGGCGCAGTGGATCCCGGGGCCCGGTCGGAACCGGCGAGCTTCACACCCGCCGCAGTACTGCCACCACCTTGCCGAGGATCGTCGCCTCGTCGCCCGGGATCGGCTGGTACGCGGAGTTGTGCGGGAGGAGCCACACATGGCCGTCCTCCCGCTTGAAGCGCTTGACCGTCGCCTCGCCGTCCAGCATGGCTGCCACGATGTCGCCGTTCTCCGCGACGGGCTGGCGGCGCACGGTGACCCAGTCGCCGTCGCAGATCGCCGCCTCGATCATCGAGTCACCGACGACCTTGAGCACGAACAGCTCGCCGTCACCGACGAGCTGGCGGGGGAGAGGGAAGACGTCCTCGACCGACTCCTCGGCGAGGATCGGGCCACCGGCCGCGATCCGGCCGACCAGCGGAACATACGACGCCGCGGGCTTGCCGGTCGTATCGGTGGGCTGCGAACTGGGCTGGTCCGAACCACGGACCTCGTACGCCCGCGGGCGGTGGGGGTCGCGGCGCAGGAAACCCTTCCGCTCCAGGGCCATCAGCTGATGGGCGACGGAGGACGTGCTGGACAGGCCGACCGCCTGACCGATCTCCCGCATCGAGGGCGGGTATCCACGCCGCTGCACGGAATCCCGGATCACCTCGATTACGCGCCGCTGCCGGTCCGTGAGCCCCGAGCTGTCCGCCCGGATTCCAGGAGGTCGGCCGGGCAATGAGCGCGCCGGGCGCGCGGGCTCTGGCCCCTCCATGTTCGTGACTGAGTCATTCATGGCATGCACCGCCTCGAATCGGCTCTGGGAGCGGTCCTGGGCAGTGATGGTGGCACTGTCTGCGGTGGTGGTCACGTCGGCCCCTCTCGAATGGTCTCCCTAGCTGGACAACGGTAGTAGCTTTCGAAAGGTTGCGCCAAACACACGTTCGAGTGAAAAACGAATAAAAGTCTGCCGTGTGTTCTCTGTCAGGTGTATGTGCGATGACCGAGGGGTCAGGACTCCCTTGCGGGCCGACCCGCAATTCGGGCTATTACGGTAGCGGCCACCGGTGCGGCGCCGCCACGCGGGGTGGCCGTCGGGCCGTTGTCCGGGTCCGACAGCGGGGGCCCCGCAATCCTGGCCGCCGCGCGGTTCCCGTAACCTCGTACGCGGCCTTAGGCTGCCTGCCGGTCGCTCGTGATGCGCGACACGCGGTAGGGCCGAATGCGCGGCCAAACCCAAGATCTAGTGGTTGGATTGTTCCAGCCACCCAGAAGTTGTGGTCCCCGGTCCGCCGAGGGTGTGGCCATCGCCTATGCTTGTGACAGCTTCCAGGGGCCCCGACGGGCCCTGAAGAGGTTATTCAGTCGTGCTGTGAAGGAGGGTTGGGAGCCATGCACTGCCCCTTCTGCAGGCACCCCGACAGCCGGGTCGTCGACAGTCGCACCACCGACGACGGCACGTCGATCCGCCGCCGCCGCCAGTGCCCCGACTGCTCCCGCCGTTTCACGACGGTGGAGACCTGCTCGCTGATGGTGGTGAAGCGCAGCGGCGTGACCGAACCCTTCAGCCGTACCAAGGTCATCTCCGGTGTGCGCAAGGCGTGCCAGGGCCGGCCGGTCACCGAGGACGCCCTCGCCAAGCTCGGCCAGCGGGTCGAGGAGGCGGTGCGTGCCACCGGCAGCGCCGAGCTGACCACCCATGACGTGGGTCTGGCCATCCTCGGCCCCCTGCAGGAACTCGACCTCGTCGCGTACCTGCGGTTCGCGTCCGTGTACCGGGCGTTCGACACACTCGAAGACTTCGAGGCCGCCATCGCGGAACTCCGTGAGCGGCGGCCTCCCGTGGAGGAACGCGGGAGGGGCGAGACCCTTGAGGTCCCCGTTCCCGCCGTCGCCGCCGACTGATCGGCGTCTGCCGGTCGACACGGTTCCGTGGATCGGCGGCAAGGCGGCTTCATAGACCTGCTCCGGGCGCTCTGCGTGGCGTCCGGGGCATCAGAGACAGACTGTGCCCCGGGAAGTTCTGGGCACTTCAGGGTGTTTTTGCCCACATATGGGAGGCGGCATGACAGAGACGGCGAGCGGCCCGGCACGAGGTTCCCGAATCAAGGGAGCCAAGTCGAGCAAGGGTCTGCGTATCGAGCGCATCCACACCACCCCCGGCGTACATCCGTACGACGAGGTGGCGTGGGAGCGCCGTGACGTCGTCATGACCAACTGGCGCGACGGCTCGATCAACTTCGAGCAGCGTGGCGTCGAGTTCCCCGACTTCTGGTCGGTGAACGCGGTCAACATCGTCACCAGCAAGTACTTCCGCGGGGCCGTCGGCACCCCGCAGCGCGAGACCGGTCTGCGACAGCTCATCGACCGGATCGTGAAGACGTACCGCAAGGCCGGCGAGGACCACGGCTACTTCGCCTCTCCCGCGGATGCCGAGATCTTCGAGCACGAGCTGGCGTACGCCCTCCTGCACCAGATCTTCAGCTTCAACTCGCCGGTCTGGTTCAACGTCGGAACGCCCCAGCCGCAGCAGGTCTCCGCCTGCTTCATCCTGGCCGTCGACGACTCCATGGAGTCGATCCTCGACTGGTACAAGGAAGAGGGCATGATCTTCAAGGGCGGCTCCGGCGCCGGCCTGAACCTCTCCCGCATCCGCTCCTCCAAGGAGCTGCTGTCCTCCGGCGGCAACGCCTCCGGCCCGGTGTCCTTCATGCGCGGTGCCGACGCCTCCGCCGGAACGATCAAGTCCGGTGGCGCCACCCGGCGCGCGGCCAAGATGGTCATCCTCGACGTCGACCACCCCGACATCGAGAACTTCATCGAGACCAAGGTGAAGGAAGAGGAGAAGATCCGCGCCCTGCGCGACGCGGGCTTCGACATGGACCTGGGCGGCGACGACATCACGTCCGTCCAGTACCAGAACGCCAACAACTCGGTCCGTGTGAACGACGAGTTCATGAAGGCCGTCGAGTCCGGCGGCAAGTTCGGGCTGCGTGCCCGCATGACCGGCGACGTCATCGAAGAGGTCGAGGCCAAGTCCCTCTTCCGCAAGATGGCCGAGGCCGCCTGGGCGTGCGCCGACCCGGGCATCCAGTACGACGACACCATCAACGCCTGGCACACCTGCCCGGAGTCCGGCCGGATCAACGGCTCGAACCCCTGCTCCGAGTACATGCACCTGGACAACACCTCGTGCAACCTCGCCTCGCTGAACCTCATGAAGTTCCTCAAGGACGACGGCAAGGGCAACCAGTCGTTCGAGTCCGAGCGCTTCGCCAAGGTCGTCGAGCTGGTCATCACCGCGATGGACATCTCGATCTGCTTCGCGGACTTCCCGACGCAGAAGATCGGCGAGAACACCCGCGCCTTCCGCCAGCTCGGCATCGGCTACGCCAACCTCGGCGCCCTGCTGATGGCGACCGGCCACGCCTACGACAGCGACGGCGGCCGCGCCCTCGCCGGTGCCATTACCTCGCTGATGACCGGCACCTCGTACAAGCGCTCCGCCGAGCTCGCCGCGGTCGTCGGCCCGTACGACGGCTACGCCCGCAACGCCGAGCCGCACCAGCGCGTCATGAAGCAGCACTCCGACGCCAACGCCGCGGCCGTCCACGTGGACGACCTGGACAACCCGATCTGGGCCGCCGCGACGGAGGCCTGGCAGGACGTCATCCGCCTCGGCGCGAAGAACGGTTTCCGCAACGCGCAGGCCTCGGTCATCGCGCCCACCGGCACCATCGGTCTCGCGATGTCCTGCGACACCACCGGTCTCGAGCCCGACCTCGCCCTGGTCAAGTTCAAGAAGCTGGTCGGCGGCGGCTCGATGCAGATCGTCAACGGCACCGTCCCGCAGGCCCTGCGCCGCCTGGGCTACCAGGAGGAGCAGATCGAGGCGGTCGTCGCCCACATCGCCGAGCACGGCAATGTGATCGACGCCCCCGGTCTGAAGACCGAGCACTACGAGGTCTTCGACTGCGCGATGGGCGAGCGTTCCATCTCCGCGATGGGTCACGTGCGCATGATGGCCGCGATCCAGCCGTGGATCTCCGGCGCGCTCTCCAAGACGGTGAACCTGCCGGAGACGGCCACCGTCGAGGACGTCGAAGAGGTCTACTTCGAGGCGTGGAAGATGGGCGTCAAGGCGCTCGCGATCTACCGTGACAACTGCAAGGTCGGCCAGCCCCTCTCCGCGAAGACCAAGGAGAAGGAGAAGGAGGCGGTCACCGCCAAGGCCGAGGAGACCATCCGTACTGCGGTCGAGAAGGTCGTCGAGTACCGCCCGGTCCGCAAGCGTCTCCCCAAGGGCCGTCCCGGCATCACCACCTCCTTCACGGTGGGCGGCGCCGAGGGCTACATGACCGCCAACTCCTACCCGGACGACGGTCTCGGTGAGGTCTTCCTGAAGATGTCCAAGCAGGGCTCCACCCTCGCGGGCATGATGGACGCCTTCTCCATCGCCGTCTCGGTCGGCCTGCAGTACGGCGTCCCGCTGGAGACGTACGTCTCGAAGTTCACCAACATGCGCTTCGAGCCGGCCGGCATGACGGACGACCCGGACGTGCGGATGGCACAGTCGATCGTCGACTACATCTTCCGCCGCCTCGCGCTGGACTTCCTGCCCTTCGAGACCCGCTCGGCACTCGGCATCCACTCGGCCGAGGAGCGTCAGCGCCACCTCGACACGGGTTCGTACGAGCCCTCCATCGAGGACGAGGAGCTGGACATCGAGAGCCTGGCCCAGTCCGCCCCGGTGCGGACGGAGCCGCTGAAGGCGGTGGCCGCGGTGCAGGAGGCGGAGAAGCCCGCCCCGAAGACCGCGCACACCTCGGCGGAGCTCGTCGAGATGCAGCTGGGCATCAGCGCGGACGCGCCGCTCTGCTTCTCCTGCGGTACGAAGATGCAGCGCGCCGGCTCCTGCTACATCTGCGAGGGCTGCGGCTCGACCAGCGGTTGCAGCTGACAGGCTGCCCGATCGCGTGGGGCGCAAGGTCCCGCATGATGTGCCCGAGTAGCTGAACCGCAGCTCAAGGAGGGCGTCGACTTCCGGTCGGCGCCCTCCGCGGTCGTACGGTCCCGGGCCGGCGCGCGACGGCCCTCGCGGTGTGGCACGATCTCGCAGGTGACCAGCAGACCCGATGAGGCTCAGCGCCTGCGCGACCTTGCGCGGTTGCGTCGTGTCCGCGACCGGATCGACCGGGAGTTCGCGCAGCCACTGGATGTCGAGGCGCTCGCCCGTGGCGTGCACATGTCGGCAGGGCACCTGAGCCGCGCGTTCCGGCTGGCCTACGGCGAGTCGCCGTACGGATACCTGATGACGCGGCGCATCGAGCGGGCGATGGCGCTGCTGCGGCGTGGTGATCTCAGCGTCACCGAGGTCTGTTTCACGGTCGGTTGCTCGTCGCTGGGCACCTTCAGCACCCGCTTCACCGAGCTGGTGGGCATGCCGCCCAGCGCCTACCGGCGCGAGGCCGCGCGCGCCACGGCGGGGATGCCGCCGTGCGTGGCGAAGCAGGTGACCAGACCGATCAGGAATCGAGAAGCGCGGTCACAGGGCCAGGATTAGCGTGACGGCCATGGACATCACGATTCACTCGAGCTTCCTTCCGCACGAGGACCCGGACGCCTCTCTGGCCTTCTACCGCGACATCCTGGGCTTCGAGATCCGCAACGACGTCGGGTTCGGCGGGCTGCGCTGGATCACGGTCGGCCCCGCCGGCCGGCCCGGCACGTCCATCGTCCTGCATCCGCCGGCCGCCGATCCCGGCGTCACGGAGGAGGAGCGACGCACCATCACCGAGATGATGGCCAAGGGCACCTACGCCATCATCACCCTGGCCACCGCCGACCTCGACGGCACCTTCGACCGCCTCCAGGCCGGCGGCGCCGAGGTCGTGCAGGAGCCGACCGAGCAGCCGTACGGGATTCGCGACTGCGCCTTCCGTGATCCCGCCGGCAATCTCATCCGTATCAACGAGGTGCGCTGAACCGTCCGGCGACCGCGGCCACGAGCCGCACCGCCGAAGCAGAACCGGACGTACCGCTCGGCGCCCGTGATGCCGAGCCAGGCGACGCAGACGGAGACAGGGGCCGCGAAGGCGGCTCCGCCCAACAGTTGGAGACACGATGAGCATGGCCAAGAGGACGGACACGCGGTCGTCTGCGCCGCACGCTGCCGACAGCCACGACCTGATCCGCGTGCACGGCGCGCGCGTGAACAACCTCAAGGACGTCAGCATCGAGATCCCGAAGCGTCGGCTGACGGTGTTCACCGGCGTCTCCGGTTCGGGCAAGAGCTCGCTGGTGTTCGGCACCATCGCCGCGGAGTCGCAGCGGCTGATCAACGAGACGTACAGCGCCTTCGTGCAGGGCTTCATGCCGACCCTCGCGCGGCCCGAGGTCGACGTACTCGACGGCCTGACGACCGTGATCACCGTCGACCAGCAGCGCCTCGGTGCCGATCCCCGCTCCACGGTCGGCACCGCCACCGACGCCAACGCGATGCTGCGCATCCTCTTCAGCCGGCTGGGCAAGCCGCACATCGGCTCGCCCCAGGCGTTCTCCTTCAACGTCGCCTCGGTCCAGGCGAGCGGTGCGTTCAAGGTCGACCGCGGAGCCGACCGGACCAAGACCGTCAAGCGGACCTTCACCCGCACCGGCGGCATGTGTACCCGTTGCGAAGGCCGGGGCACGGTCTCCGACATCGACCTCACCCAGCTCTACGACGACTCCAAGTCGATCGCCGAGGGCGCGTTCACCATCCCCGGCTGGAAGTCGGACAGTTTCTGGACCGTGCGCGTCTACGCCGAGTCCGGCCTCCTCGACCCGGACAAGCCGATCCGCAAGTTCACCAAGAAGGAGATGCAGGACTTCCTCTACCGGGAGCCGACCAAGGTGAAGGTCGAGGGCGTCAACCTCACCTACGAGGGGCTGATTCCCAAGATCCAGAAGTCGTTCCTGTCCAAGGACAAGGAGGCGTTGCAGCCGCACATCCGGGAGTTCGTGGAGCGGGCGGTCACCTTCACCACCTGCCCCGAGTGCGACGGCAGCCGACTGAGCGAGGAAGCCCGCTCGTCGAAGATCAAGAAGCTGAGCATCGCCGACGCCTGCGCGATGCAGATCAGCGACCTGGCCGAGTGGGTGCGCGGCCTCGACGGTCCGTCGGTGGCTCCGCTGCTCGCCGCGCTGCAGCGGACCCTCGACTCGTTCGTGGAGATCGGTCTCGGCTACCTCTCGCTCGACCGGCCGTCGGGCACGCTGTCGGGCGGCGAGGCGCAGCGCGTCAAGATGATCCGCCACCTCGGCTCCTCGCTCACCGACGTCACCTATGTCTTCGACGAGCCCACCGTCGGTCTGCACCCCCATGACATCCAGCGGATGAACGACCTGCTGCTGCGGCTGCGGGACAAGGGCAACACGGTGCTCGTCGTGGAGCACAAGCCGCAGACGATCGCCATCGCCGACCATGTCGTCGACCTCGGCCCCGGCGCGGGTACGGCGGGCGGCGCCGTCTGCTTCGAGGGCACCGTCGAGGGGCTGCGGGCCGGCGACACCATCACCGGCCGTCATCTCGACGACCGGGCGGTCGTCAAGGAGAGGGTGCGCAAGCCCACCGGGGCGCTGGAGATCCGTGGCGCGACGGCACACAACCTGCAGGGCGTCGACGTCGACGTCCCGCTCGGCGTGCTGACCGTCATCACCGGCGTCGCGGGCTCCGGCAAGAGCTCGCTCGTGCACGGGTCGATCCCCGCGGGCGCGGACGTGGTCTCGGTCGACCAGGGGGCCATCCGCGGGTCGCGGCGGAGCAATCCGGCGACGTACACCGGACTGCTCGACCCGATCCGCAAGGCGTTCGCGAAGGCCAACGGAGTGAAGCCTGCGCTGTTCAGCCCCAACTCCGAGGGCGCCTGCCCGACTTGCAACGGAGCCGGCGTCATCTACACCGATCTGGCGATGATGGCCGGCGTCGCCACCATCTGCGAGGAGTGCGAGGGGAAGCGGTTCGAGGCATCGGTGCTCGACTACCACCTCGGCGGCCGCGACATCAGCGAGGTGCTCGCGATGTCGGTGACCGAGGCCGAGGAGTTCTTCGGCGCCGGCGAGGCGCGCACACCGGCCGCGCACAAGATCCTGGAGCGGCTCGCCGACGTCGGGCTCGGCTACCTCAGCCTCGGCCAGCCGCTCACCACGCTGTCCGGCGGCGAGCGGCAGCGGCTCAAGCTGGCGACCCACATGGCCGAGAAGGGCGGTGTGTACGTCCTCGACGAGCCGACCACCGGACTCCACCTCGCCGATGTCGAGCAACTGCTGGGCCTGCTGGACCGGCTCGTCGACTCCGGCAAGTCGGTCATCGTCGTCGAGCACCACCAGGCGGTCATGGCGCATGCCGACTGGATCATCGACCTGGGTCCGGGCGCCGGTCACGACGGCGGCCGGATCGTCTTCGAGGGCACCCCCGCCGACCTCGTCGCCGCCCGCTCCACCCTCACCGGCGAGCACCTCGCGGAGTACGTCGGGGCCTGACCTGGGCCTGCGCGATCCACCGCCGCAGGCCGACCCGAAGGGGACCGACCGCGGGCCGGTCCCCTTCGTCGTGTCCGCCGTGCCGCGGCTCCGCGGTCCGGGACGGGGCCGCGTGCCGCGACGTGTCAGTCACATGCCGGGCGTACGGCTTCCCATCGTCGCGGCGAACGAATCGGGGTCGCCGTCGAAGCCCCGGACCGTACCGTGGAACTCCCAGGCCCCGGAGGCGCCCCGGACGAACTCGGCCACGGTTGCCGCGGTGGCCGCGCCGACCGCCGAGAAGTCGTCCTCCGCCAGGTTCGTGTAGCCCTCCCGGACCTGAACACCGGTGTTCGCTATCTCGGCGAACGTCCTGCGGCCGTCGCGTTGCTGGATGGCGACCCCGACGACGACCCGGGTGTACGCGGTCGACAACCGGCTCAGTTCCAGAGTCATCTCCTCGTCGAAGCCGAGGCCCTGGCCGGTCCTGCTGTCGCGGTTGAGGGTGATGGTGCCGTCCGGCGAGCGGCTGTCGAAGTGCACGAGGTACGCGGGGCTGCCGTACGGCGCCTCGGCGAGGTAGGTCGCCGCGATGATGTCGAGGTCATGGGCCGGTGCGCCATGAGGGCTGGGATCCCATTTGAGTCTGACTTCGACCTTGTCTATGTCCTTGTTGGGCGTGCTCATCGGACTTGCCTCCCTGGCTTTCCGCTGGGCCGTCGGGCCGTTCACATCACCGATCATGTCCGTAACCGACCGTGGATCCAACCGGCTTGGATTTCGGCGATGGAATCGGGCCATCGGTGTCCCGCGGCCGCACGGCTCCGTGGCCTCGTGGCCGCTTCGGTTCAGTGGGGTATGCGGCGCGGCGGTCGCTGCCGGACCTCGTCCCGGAAGAGCTCGATGGCACTGCTGACCTGACGGATGAGATGGGTGTGCTCGATGCGGTCGAGATAGAGGCAGTTGCGGGCCACTCCGTCCAGCTCGAAGGCGAAGCAGAGCGTCATCAGAGGGTTGATGAACAGCTCGCTGTCACGAGTGCGCGAGGTGAACCGGACGTCCCCGAAATCCCCCTGGACGGCGGCGGCGATCGACCCGTTCACGATGCTGGGGTGGTCGGGCGTGTGGTGCTGGGCGTGTGCCACGGCGTCGACGAAGAGCGCGCCCTCACGCGTCGTACGGGATACGGAGAACGCGCCGAGACAGGAACCGTCGCGTTCGAGTGCGGCGATGTTCTCCAGCACGAGGCCGTGGCTCACCCCGTGATACGCGTCGATGCCGAAGCCGATGGACACGACGAGGCGTTCCGGTACGTCGATTGCGGCGAGCGCTGCGACGCTGGTCAGATCCTCCTCAGGTGTGCCGAGGCCGGATTCGTCGCCGCGCATCAGGATGTCCGTACCGCCGTCGACCAGGACGACCGCGTCGATGTCGTACTTCTCGATCAATGCCCGGTAGGCGGCGCGCAGCGGTTGTACGCCCACCCGGGAGAAGGCGTGGACCGTGTGCGGATAGCCGTGCAGATCGAGCCACTGGGCGAGTGTCCGTTCCGGGAAGTACGCCTGGTGGAGGGCTGTTTCGGGGGTGATGGCGGCGACGTCCGGCGCGAGCCAGGAATCGAGGGGCAGCCCTTCGAGAGCGCTGAACGACAGATTGGCGAGCTGTACGTGCTTGCCCTGGTGGAACAGGGAGAGCGCGATGGGGAGTCCCGCGTAGATGTCGAAGCCGCCGCCGGCCCCTGCGACGAGGACACGTTCCGCGGATTCGAGCCGGGCGAACAGGGGGTTGGTGTGCAGCGGGACCATGGAGGCCATTCTGCGTTTCATGGCGGTCACTTCGGGCCTACTCCGTCCGAGCGTGACCCGTGACACGCCCGGCACCGTACGATGGCGCGGTGCTGGTCAAGTGGATTCGTTGCACCGTGGTGGACCGTCGAGGTTTTGAGCGGGGGCAGCGGAAGTGGGCGGGGCTGCTGGGCGAGCCCGGATTCAGGGGACAGGGCGGCGGGTGGAGCCGAGGGCGTCCGGACGTGGCGCACGTCTTCGCCTTCTGGGAGAACCGCGTCTTCTACGACTCGTTCATGGCGCGCGCGCACGACGGCCTGGCTGCCGCACAGTCCGGTACGTACAGCGGTCTCCAGGTCAAGCTCTTCGAGCACCGATTCGATGTGAAGACCGGCTTCGAGCCGCGCTTCACCGATGCGGATGTGGTCCGGGTGGCGCACAGCAAGGTGCGCGAGGACCGGGTGGAACACTTCGCGTTGATGCAGGAGAGGGTGTGGAATCCGGCGATGGCCGGTTCGCCCGGCATGCTGCGAGGGCTGTTCGGGGAGGCACCGGGGCAGGAGTTCCTCGTGTTGTCGATGTGGCAGTCGAGCGCCGAGCGCGGCAAGTACCGGGCGGGGAGCATCGAGCGGCTGTCGCAACGGGCACAGACCGAGGACGACGTGGCGGAGCTGGCGGGAGACGTCGTGCAGTTGGAGCCGTCGTGGACGGTGTGACCGGCACGGCCGGATGGGTACGGCCCAGGCGATGAGTCAGGGGCGCTCCGGGCGGCCCATCAGGCGGATTCGGCAGGGGAGTTGAAGACTCCGGCGCGGGCGGCTGCCAGAGCCGCGTCGGCGGACTGGGCGGCCAGTGTCCCGTCGATGGGCTCGCGGGTGATGAACAGTCTGAGGAACAGGGGCGAGATCACGGCCCTGACGAGCGCTCCCGCGTCCGTGCGCCGGTCCAGCTCGTGCCGGGAGACGGCGCGCGCGACGATGACCTCGCAGCGGGCGAACCGCTGCGCGTAGAAGGCGTTCAGCGCGTCCGCGGCACGCTCGGACTGGAAGGCCGCGGCGACGAACGCGGTCGGTGCGGCCGCTGCGGCGGGGTCCTCGAAGGAGGCGGCCGTCGTCTGCGCCAGAGCGCGCAGATCTCCTTCCAGGCTTCCGGTGTCGGGCGGGGTCCAGCTGTCCTCCCCGGCGAGGTCCAGGGCGTCCACGACGAGCCCTTCGAGGTTTCCCCAGCGGCGGTAGAGGGTTGTCTTGTGGATGCCGGAGTGCTCGGCGACGTACTCGACGGTGAGGCCCGGGTAGCCGTGCTCCACCAGGCCGGTGAGGACGGCATCACGGACCGCCGCACGGGTACGGGCGGTTCTGCCGCCCGGACGGCTGGTGCCGGGGGCGGGCGGGGGCGTCGGCAGGTCGGTCTCCTGGGTGGCTCGCTGTCCAGTCAATTGCTACTCCAGTTGCGTTAGCGGGTTACAGTGTGTCACACTCGCCTTAATGAGACAATGATTGCGTTAGCTCGGAGGTGTCCTTGTCCACACAGATCTCGCTGCGCGGAGTGACCGTGTCCCGCGGTGACAGGCTGTTGCTCGACGATGTCTCGCTGACCGTGCGCCCGGGTGAACGCATCGGGATCGTGGGGGAGAACGGCGCGGGGAAGACGACCCTGCTCCGGCTCCTCGCGGGGCTCGAACAGCCCGATTCCGGGAGCGTGTTCACGGTCGCCGACCGCGGCACCGGTCTGCTGCCCCAGACTCCGCGGCTGCCGCCCGAAAGCACGGTCCAGGACGCGATCGACGACGCGCTGGCGGAACTGCGCGCGGTGGAGCGGAAGTTGCGGGTGGCCGAGGCAGACCTCGCTGGGGCCGACGATGCCGCGCTCGCCGCCTACGGAGACCTTCTCGCCGAGTTCGAGTCGCGCGGGGGATACGAAGCGGACGCACGCGTCGACAAGGCGATGTACGGCCTCGGTCTCGCGCACACGGGGCCGGCCAGAAAGCTGGGCAGTCTCTCCGGCGGCGAGCAGGCGAGACTGGGTCTTGCCTGCCTGATCGCGGCGTGCCCCGAGGTGATGCTGCTCGACGAACCCACCAACCACCTGGACGGAACCGCGCTCGACTGGCTGGAGGGCACACTGCGGTCCCATCCCGGCACGGTGATCGCCGTGTCCCACGACCGGATCTTCCTGGAGCAGGTCGCCACCGCGGTGCTGGAGGTCGACACCGACCGGCGGACGGTCGTGCGCCACGGCGGTGGCTACGCAGGATTCCTGGCCGAACAGCACGCCGCACGGCAACGCTGGGAGCAGTCCTACGCCCAGTGGTGCGAGGAAACCGGGCAACTGGAGGAGTACGCGACGACCACCGCCCATGGCGTCGCCACCGGCCGCGCCATCAAGGACAACAACAAGATGGCGTACGACCGGGCTGCGGGCCGGGTCCAGGCCTCCGTGTCCGGCCGGGTCCGCAACGCACGCAAGCGACTGGAGCGACTGAGGGCACGGCCCGTCCCCAGGCCGCCGGACCCCCTGCGCTTCGCCGCCCTGCCCATGGCCGGTGCGGCCGAGGGGGAGCTGGTCTCCCTGACGGACATACGGGTCGGCGGCAGACTCGCGGTCGACCGGCTCTCCGTGGCGGCGGCCGGCAGACTGCTGATCCACGGCGGCAACGGGGCGGGGAAGTCCACGCTGCTCCGAGTCATGGCGGGCTTGCTCGAACCGGACGCGGGCCGCGTGGTCCGGCGGGGCGGGATCGGCTACCTCGCGCAGGAGATACCGGCGCACCGCCCGGCGGAGTCCGTGCTCACGGCATTCGGCCGGGGACTGCCGCTCACCGATGACGAGCAGGCGGAACTGCTGCTCTCGTACGGGCTGTTCCGCTCCCGGGACCTCCGGGTGCCGGTCGGATCGCTTTCGGCGGGGCAGCGCAGACGGCTCGCCCTCGCCCGTCTCCTGGCCCGGCCCGCGGATCTGCTGCTGCTCGACGAACCAGCCAACCACCTGGCACTCGGACTCGTACAGGAGCTGGAGGAAGCGCTGGCCCACTGGCCGGGTGCGCTGGTCGTGGTCTCGCACGACCGGCTGCTGCGCCGCCGCTTCGACGGCGACATCCGACGGATGGATTCCGGACAACTGCTCGAATGAGCCAAGGTCGATCTAGGGTCGGTACATGGCACGACCGCAACGCATTGTCCTCGTCCGGCACGGGGAGTCCGAGGGCAACGCCGACGACACGGTGTACGAACGTGAGCCGGACCATGCGCTGAGGCTCACCTCGACAGGGCTGAGACAGGCCAGGGAGACGGGAGCGCGGCTGCGCGAGTTGTTCGACGGCGAGCGGGTCAGCGTGTACGTCTCGCCCTACCGCCGTACCCACGAGACATTCAGGTCCCTCGGCCTGGACCTGGAGCGGGTGCGGGTGAGGGAGGAGCCGCGGCTGCGGGAGCAGGACTGGGGAAACTGGCAGGACCGCGACGATGTGCGGCTGCAGAAGGCGTACCGGGACGCGTACGGCCACTTCTTCTACCGCTTCGCGCAGGGGGAGTCCGGAGCCGATGTGTACGACAGGGTCGGGGCCTTCCTGGAGAGCCTGTACCGGAGTTTCGAGGCACTCGACCATCCGAAGAACGTTCTGCTGGTCACGCACGGACTGACCATGCGTTTGTTCTGCATGCGCTGGTTCCACTGGTCGGTTGCCGAGTTCGAGTCGCTGTCCAATCCGGGCAACGGGGAGACCCGGACGCTGATACTCGGAGAGGACGGGCGCTACACCCTTGACCGGCCGTTCGAGCGCTGGCGTACCCCTGAGCCGTACGGCATCACCGGATAGAGTGGAGGGGCGATGACAACCGCTGACTCTGCCTCCGGCCAACGTTTCGAACGTGCCCTTGCCAGCCTGCGCGGGCTCTCCGTGGGAGACGCACTGGGCTCCCAGTTCTTTGTGCCCGTCAACTATCCGCTCCTGAAACAGCGCGCACTCCCACCGGGTCCCTGGCAGTGGACGGACGACACCGAGATGGCGTGTTCGGTGCTGGCCGTGCTGCTGGAGCACGAGCGGATCGAGCAGGACGCGCTCGCCCGCTCCTTCGCCGACCACCATGACTTCGACCGGGGATACGGCCCCGCCGTGAACCGCCTGCTCAGGCTGGTGCGCGAAGGAGCTGACTGGCGGGAGCTGGCGTCCGCCCTGTTCAACGGCCAGGGCTCCTGGGGCAACGGCTCGGCGATGCGTATCGCCCCACTCGGTGCCTGGTACGCGGACGACCCGGAGCAGGCCACACACCAGGCCGAGATCTCCTCGTACACCACGCACCAGCACCGCGAGGCGGTCGTGGGCGCGATGGCCGTCGCGGCGGCTGCCGCACTGGCGGCGGCGACGGCCGGGCCGCCCACCCCGGCGGACCTGCTCGACGGCGTCATCGCGCTCGTACCGCGCAGTGCCGTCGGTGCCGGACTGCGACGGGCACGCGACATGCTCGACTACGACGACGCCGGTACGGTCGCGGCGGTCCTCGGCAACGGCCGGCGCACCAGCGCACACGACACCGTTCCGTTCGCCCTCTGGTCGGCGGCGCGGAACCTCGGCGATTTCGAGCAGACCTTCTGGGTGACCGCACAGGCCGGCGGAGACGTCGACACCACCTGCGCGATCGCCGGCGGAGTCGTCGCAGCGAGCAAGGCAGGCGCGCCGCCGGCCGACTGGACGGCACGGACGGAGGAGCTGCCGGGCTGGCTCCCTCAGTAGGGCGGCAACACCCGCACCGCCGACGAGCGGAGCATCGGCCGGGCCCCCGACTGTCACGGTACTGCCACAGCTCCTCCTCGCACGGCGAGGATCAGTGAGGGGAAGCTACTCTTTCGGCCACGCCGCCGTCGATGATCATCCGGACGGGCGTGCGCCGAAAATGAGACGCCGGGGTGCCCCAGCCGCTGCCCTGCGGGCGGTGTGCGCGGACCTCGGTAGGGGAGGGGTCCCATGTCCGATCACACGTCAGAAACGCCCCGGCAGGCCGAAGCTCCCAAGCCGTCCGACCCGTCGGGGCAGGCCGGAACGTCCGAGCAGGCAGCGTTGTCGAAGGCTCCGCTGCCGGAGCCCCGTGGCACCGCTCCCGAGCCGCCGAAAGTGCCGGGATATGCGCAACAGGGTGGGCAACAGCATCCGCCCAACCCCTGGCGGCCGAGCAGCCCCCAGCCCTCCGCGCTGTCGACACTGCGCCCGGCCGAGCCCGCCGCCATCCGCGGCGCGACGCTCTGTTGCGTCATCGCCACGGCGATGCTGAGCGCCCTGCTGCTGGGCGACGGTCTCGGCCTGAACGCGCTGATCGTCGCGGTCCCCGCGGCGCTCGGGGCCTTCTTCGCCGCGCGGACCGCCGGCCGCCGCCTCCGCCCGTGGACGGCCTTCTGGGCGGTCGGTGGACTGGCGCTCCTCGCCGTTCCGGCCCTTCGGGATGCCGGATGGCCCGTCTTCCTGGCCGTCGTGTCGGCTGTCGCGCTCGGCTCGCTCGCCCTGCACGGCAGTCGCAGCTGGCTCGGGGTGTTCCTGGGGTCGCTGGGCCTGTTCAGCTCCATCGCCGACGGCCTCGCCTGGGGCGGGCGGGGCGTGCGTGCGCGGATGACGGGTTCCCGCAGGCGGTTGGGGGCCGTTCTCCGCAGCGTCGCGGTGGCGGTCGTCCTGCTCATCGTGTTCGGGGCGCTGTTCGCGAGCGCCGATGCCGCCTTCGCCGACGTGCTCGGCAGCCTGATGCCCGACGTGTCGGTCAGCGGCAGCCCGTGGCGGTTCCTCCTCTTCGTCGTCGGCCTGGTCGGCGCGCTCGCCGCCGCGTACGCCGCAGCCGCTCCGGTGCGCTGGGACGGCATCACCGTCCGTCGGGGAAAGGCACGCGGGCGACTGGAATGGGCCCTGCCGCTCATCGTGCTGAACATGCTGTTCGCCGTTTTCATCGCCGTCCAGCTCACCGTGCTGCTCGGTGGATACGACAAGGTGATGGCCGAGACCGATCTCAGCTACTCCGAGTACGCCCGGCAGGGCTTCTGGCAGCTTCTCTGGGCCACCCTGCTCACATTGCTGGTGATCGCACTCGCCCTGCGCTGGGCGCCTCGCGGGCGGGGGAGCGACCGCACTCTCGTCCGGACCGTGCTCGGCGTGCTGTGCCTGCTCACCCTGATCGTCGTGGCCTCCGCATTGCGGCGGATGGACCTCTACGTCGACGCCTACGGTCTGACCCGGCTGCGGATATCCGTGGCCGCGGTGGAACTCTGGCTGGGCGTGGTGCTCGTCCTGATCACGGCCGCCGGGGTGTTCGGTGCCCGCCTGCTGCCGCGTGCCGTCGCCGCGAGCGCGGCCGTCGGAGTCCTCGCGTTCGGACTGATCTCGCCCGACGGGCTGATCGCGGAGCAGAACGTTCAGCGGTACCGCGACGATCATTCGATCGACATCGCCTACCTCCGAGGCCTCTCGGCCGACGCCGTACCGGCCCTGGACACACTGCCCGAGCCGCTGCGCTCCTGCGCCCTCAGGGACATCGAACGGTCGCTGCGCTCCGACGACACTCCCTGGTACGCCACCAGCTGGGGCGAGGCACGGGCCCGGGACATCCTGAGGAAGCGGAGTCCGGACGCTCCGACGCAGCCCTGCGACGGATCGCGTACGGGTGTCGGGGGCAGTGATCGCGACGGCGACGAGAGCGATCCGTTCGACCCGTACTGACCGGTCCGAGCCGGGTGCGTACGGAGCGCGGGGCCAAGAACGAGTCCGGGAAGGCCGAGGGGCGCCCCGGGGTGTTGTCGGCGCACCCATCGGCGTACGCTGACAGGCGCCATGCCGTACGAACCACCCACGCACACCGTCGAGCGCTCGCTGCGCGCTACCACTGGTGCCAAGACCGTCGCCGGTGTCGACGAGGTCGGACGCGGAGCGTGGGCGGGACCGGTCACCGTGTGCGCGGCCGTCACCGGCCTCCGCAGACCTCCCGCCGGACTCACCGACTCCAAGCTGATCAGCCCCAAGCGCCGTGCGGAGCTGGCGCCGTTGCTGGAGCGCTGGGTCACCGCGTTCGGTCTCGGCGATGCCTCTCCGCAGGAGATCGACGAGCTCGGGATGACGGCTGCGCTGCGTCTCGCCGCCGTACGCGCCCTCGAAGCCCTGCCGGTGCGGCCGGACGCGGTGATCCTCGACGGCAAGCACGACTACCTGGGACAGCCCTGGCGGGTCCGCACCGTGATCAAGGGCGATCAGTCCTGTATCGCGGTCGCGGCCGCCTCGGTGATCGCGAAGGTCCGCAGGGACACGATGATGGCCGAACTGGGCGCGGATTCCGGTGAGTACGCCGATTTCGCCTTCGGGGCCAACGCCGGTTACCCGTCGCCTGTACACAGGGCCGCGCTGGAGGAGTGGGGGCCGACACCCCATCACCGGCTTTCGTGGTCCTATCTCGACGCGCTGCCCAGGTGGCAGCACCTCAAGAAGGTCCGCTTCTCCGCCGAGGCGGCTGCACTGGAAAGCGGGGGCCAGCTCGGCTTCGATTTCTGATCGCGCACATGTACCCACCCGCCGACGCCCTGTGCGCCGGCGTTTGATAGACAACCACCCATGCCTCTCATCCCCGAGGAGCCTCAGATTCACGAGAGCGCCCAGGGTCCCCGCGTCACTCCGGCCGCAGGCCGCACCGCGTCGACCCCCCGTCCTGTACCCGGTCCGCGTTCAGCGGCCACGCCGCGTCCCGGTCGTCCCGGGCCCGGCCCCGCGAGGCCCGCGCCCCCGGCGCAGCGCCCGCACCCCACCTCCGACCGTCCCCGGACGGACCGGCCGGAGAATCGTTCCGCACCGCAGATCCAGCTGATCCCCGCCTCGGCGGACGGCGCACTCGACGCCGCCGACGAAGCCGTGGATCTGCTGCTCGACTCCGGCCGCGCACCGGGCGACATCCTGGTGCTCACCACCGGCGAGCAGCACCCGTGGGCCGCGCACGAACTCTCCTTCGGAGAGGCCGCCTACTGGGCGCAGCACGAGGCCGGTGACGATGTCTTCTTCGCCGGTGCCGCAGCCGCGGACCGGGTGAAGACGCGTCCGGTGGTGATCGTCGCCGTCAACGGCGGTGACGCCGTCGACGGCGCGCTGACCGGAGCGCAGGAACGTGCCGGAGCACTGCTGATCGTGTGCGGGGACCCGCAGCGGATCAACGCAGTGCTCGGCGTCGGAGTCTGATCCGCGGGACACACCGGACCGCGGTGGCCCGGCTGCCCGACAGGGCGGCCGGGCCCGCGGCCACGGGTCAGCGGGCCGCGGTGCGCCGCAGCGCCTGCGCCGCACCGCCACCGGTGCGCAGCGGAGCCGGATCCCGGCCGAGCGAGGTGTCGGCGAGGGCGGACGGCTGCGACGTGGAGCTGGGGCGGCGCCCGCCACGGCCCTCGCCCAGCACCTGCCAACCGGCCTGGGTCAGCGTGATGTACGCGCCGCACCGCAGGCCGTGCAGCGTGCAGGCGTCCCGCAGACCCCACATCCACGCCCCGTCCTCCTCCGTCCAATGCTCGTCGCCCTCACGGCAGTAGAGGAGCACTGCGGTACGGACGGGCGTGCGGCGGCGAAGATCGTGCGGGATGACCCGGCGCAGATGCGCCAGCAGCGCGTTGCGGAACTCCCAGCCGTCCGCGGCCGCGGAGCGGCGGGCGAACGAAGCGCTGGCCGTGAGGCGTTCCTCATGGTCGAGTACGGCGACCACAGCGGTCGTCGGGGTCGGCCTGTGCCGGGCGTGCAGGCCGCTGACAACCTCGCGGGGGCTGCGCAGCAACGGTATGCCCGCTTCGGCCCACTCGGCCGGTTCGAGCATCCTGGCAAGACGGTTGACGGAGTCGGCGGACGCCGACATCGAAGTGGCTGCGGACGGAGCGAATCCGAAGGTCACGATCCTCCCTTCGCATACGCGCCCATGGTGCGGGCAGGGTCGAGTGAGGGCGCACCACGGCACAGCCCTTCCGGGCCGCGAAAGGGACTGTGCGGGGAGCGAGTCCAATTCTTCCTGGCGTATCGGCAGGCGGCAACGAGCAATTGGCACAGGTGACGGGAATCAGCCGGAATGACTCTGATATCCCTGCCCACGCCATGCCCGGATGACGCCTCCCGCCACGCCTGAACGGCGAGGACCAGCGGAAACACCCACTCCGCCCCCACTCCGCCCCCGCCCCGCCGCGACAGCCCCGCTGCCAGGCTCGGCGTCCGGCGGGCGCCCGGGAGATCATCCGGGTGTCACGTGGGGTGGATTCGCCGATTGTCGGTGCCATCGGGTTGCATGGAGGCATGGACAACCTGGAGCTCCGCGCCGAAGCCGATGCCATCCTCGCCGAGCTCGTCGGCGACCCGGGGGGGTCGGCGCGGCTGCGGGAGGACCAGTGGCAGGCGGTGGCGGCTCTGGTGGAGGAGCGCAGGCGTGCGCTGGTGGTGCAGCGCACGGGGTGGGGCAAGTCGGCGGTGTACTTCGTCGCCACCGCGCTGCTGCGCCGCCGTGGCTCCGGGCCCACGGTGATCGTCTCGCCGCTGCTGGCGCTGATGCGTAACCAGGTCGAGTCGGCGGCGCGGGCCGGTATCCGGGCGCGCACCATCAACTCGGCCAACCCGGAGGAGTGGGACACCATCTATGAGGAGGTCGAGCGCGGCGACACGGACGTTCTCCTCGTAAGTCCGGAACGTCTCAACTCTGTTGATTTCCGTGATCAGGTGCTGCCCAAGCTCGCGGCCACCACCGGTCTGCTGGTGGTGGACGAGGCGCACTGCATCTCCGACTGGGGGCATGACTTCCGGCCCGACTACCGCCGGTTGCGGGCGATGCTCGCCGAGCTCGCTCCCGGCGTGCCGGTGCTGGCCACCACCGCGACCGCGAACGCGCGGGTCACCGCGGACGTGGCCGATCAGCTGGGTACCGGTGCCGGTGAAGCCCTGGTGCTGCGCGGCCCGCTCGATCGGGAGAGCCTGCGGCTGGGCGTCGTCCAGCTACCGGACGCCCCGCACCGGCTGGCCTGGCTCGCCGAGCATCTGGACGAGCTGCCGGGCTCCGGGATCATCTACACGCTCACCGTCGCCGCGGCCGAGGAGGCCACGGCCTTCCTGCGGCAGCGCGGCTTCCGCGTCGCCTCGTACACCGGAAGGACGGAGAACGCCGACCGGCTGCAGGCCGAGGTCGACCTGCAGGAGAACCGGGTCAAGGCCCTGGTCGCGACTTCGGCCCTGGGCATGGGCTTCGACAAGCCGGACCTGGGCTTCGTGGTCCATCTCGGCTCGCCGTCCTCGCCGATCGCCTACTACCAGCAGGTGGGGCGTGCGGGGCGCGGGGTGGCCCACGCCGATGTGCTGCTGCTGCCGGGCAAGGAGGACGAGGCCATCTGGCGCTACTTCGCCGATACCGCCTTCCCGCCCGAGGCGCAGGTCCGGCAGACCCTCTCGGCCCTCGCGGGTGCGGGACGCCCCCTGTCCGTCCCGGCCCTGGAAGCGGCGGTGGATCTTCGGCGCACCCGTCTGGAGTCGATGCTGAAGGTGCTGGATGTCGACGGCGCGGTCAAGCGGGTGAAGGGTGGCTGGACGGCCACGGGGGCCGAGTGGGTGTACGAGGCCGAACGCTACGCGTGGGTGGCGCGGCAGCGGGCAGCCGAGCAGCAGGCCATGCGCGATTACGCGAGCACGTCCCAGTGCCGGATGGAGTTCCTGCGCCGGCAGCTGGACGACGAGGGAGCGGCCCCGTGCGGCCGTTGCGACAACTGCGCGGGGGCCTGGGCCGATACAGCCGTTTCGGCTGAGACCTTGACGGGCGCGACGAAGGAGCTGGACCGCCCGGGGGTGGAGGTCGAGCCGCGCCGCATGTGGCCCACAGGGATGCCCGCACTGGGCATCGACCTCAAGGGCCGTATCCCGGCCAAGGAGCAGTGCTCCACCGGGCGTGCCCTGGGGCGCCTCTCGGACATCGGCTGGGGCAACCGGCTGCGCCCGCTGCTGGCCGAGAACGTGCCCGATGGGCCGGTCCCGGACGATGTCCTGCAGGCCGCGGTGGCGGTCCTCGCCGATTGGGCGCGCTCCTCGGGCGGCTGGGCGCCGAATGTCCCGGACGCCTCCGCCCGGCCGGTGGGAGTCGTCGCCGTACCGTCCCTGAGCCGCCCGCAACTGGTCGGTTCCCTCGCCCAGGGAATCGCGGCCATCGGCCGCCTTCCCTTCCTCGGCACCCTCGCGTACACGGGGCCGAGCGGTGCGCACACGGCACGCCGCAGCAATTCGGCCCAACGCCTCAGAGCGCTTTCCGGCGCGTTCGCCGTCCCCGAGGAGCTGGCCGCCTCCCTGGCCCGCACCTCTGGCCCCGTCCTGCTCGTGGACGACTGCACCGACTCCGGCTGGACCCTCGCCGTCGCTGCCCGCCTGCTCCGGCAGGCAGGCAGCGAACAGGTACTTCCCCTGGTCCTGGCCGCGGCGGGCTGAGATCTTCCGTGGCCGTGCCACGGTGGCCGACTCGCGCCCCTGGCGTGGACGGGGTGCGGTTGTTCGTAGATGGCGAGCGGGCCCGGTTGCGACTGGCGTCAGCGGGCGCGCCCGAAGCAGGTGTACGGGAAGTGGACGACGTCAGGGAGACGGGCGGACCGAATCGTCGTCCGACGTAGTGGCCGGTGAAGCACCGGCAGTTCTCCGACCGACTACCGGATACCCGGATCGGATGCCGGCTCCGGGTGCGCCGCCGATGCCGTGCCGCTCAGCCCGTTGCGTGCCATGCCGTCCTCCCGGGAGTGGTCGCCGGCCCCGGGCAGGGAGAGCGCGGCCCGGAATTCCTGCTGCGCCCCGGCGCGACGGCGAGCCGGGACAGGCCCTCGGCCTCGCGGGCCAGTTCGGCCGCCCGCCGCAGCAGGTTCGTGGCCTCGGCGGGCCGGCCGACGGCCAGGTGCTTGTCGACGAAGGTCATGGCCCCCATGCAACCCGATGGCTACGACACATGGCGAACGACCCCGCTCCCCTGTGGACAAAGTTATCCACAGGGGTCGCGGAATCCGGCCGTCCGCGGGACGGTCATGCCATGAACCAGCACCACGAATCCACCGGTCCGGCCGATGAACAGCAGATCACCCTGCGAGGACCTGCCGAGCTCGCCGATGCCCTCCCCTATCTCATGGGGTTCCATCCGAACGACAGCGTGATCATGGTCGCTCTGCACGGCGGCAGGGGCCGCTTCGGCGGCCGGCTCAGGCTCGGCATCCCGCAGTCGCCCCAGGAATGGGCGCCCGTCGCCGAACAGCTTGCCGAGTGCTTGATCAAGGGGAGCGAGCGGCGTGGGGAGCGCCCCGACGCGATCGTCATCTTCCTCTGCCAGGATCCCGTCGAGGGCGAGTCCGGCAGTCAGATCATGGAGCGGCTGCGGCCTCTCGCCCAGCGTCTGCGTACTGCCTGCGGCACGCTGGACGTACCGGTGCTCGAAGCGCTCTGCATCTCTGACGGCCGGTACTGGTCCTACTGCTGTCCGGACGAGCGCTGCTGCCCGACGGAGGGGAACCGGATGGCCATGCCGGGCACTTCGGTGATGGCCGCCGCTGCCGCCTACGCGGGCATTCAAGTACGCGGATCGTTGCGGGAGATGGAGGCGAGGCTCGTACCGCTGGAGACCTCGGCGGCGGCAGGCCAGCAACGCGCACTCGACTCTGCGGGTGCCGAGTTGATGCCCAGGCTCCTCGACGAAGCGGGACGCGAGGAGGTGGCCCGAGAGACCCTGGGCCTTGCCCGGCAGCTCATGAAACGCCTCAGGGAGGCGCCGGTGTCGGCGCCCTCCGCCTCGGACATCGATGACGACCGGCTGATCAGTCATGACGAGGCAGCCGCAGTGATTCTCGGCCTGCAGGACCGGGAAACCCGCGACAGGGCCGCGGAATGGATGGAAGGTCCGGAAGCCGATTCGGCGTTGCGGCTCTGGCGCGCACTGTCCCGTCGGTGCGTGGCACCGTACGAGGAGCATGCCGCGGCGCCACTGACCCTGGCCGGATGGGTCTCGTGGTCGACGGGCGATGAACCGGGCGCGCGAGTCGCTTTGGGCCTCGCCCTGCGGATGGATCCCGCGTACACCTTTGCCCAGCTTCTTCACGAGGCGTGCAACCAGGGCCTCGACCCGGAGACCCTGCGCCGATGCCTGCGCGGGGAGCGCAGTGCGCGAACGGGGCGTCACCGGCGCCGGACGGACCGGAGCGCGCGACCCCGCGCGGTGCGGCCGGCCGCCACCCGCCGGAAGAAGGCCCCGTCCGGCTCCGCCCGTCCCGAATCGGCGGCCACCCGGCGTCGGTCCGGGCGAGCGACCCCCACCCGGCGCGTATCCGGTGGCGAGGGATGACCCGTATGCCCCGTCGCCCGCGGCACCTCGCGTCACCGCCGTGTATCGAGGTCCTCGACCGAACCTCCGCCACCGCCGGTGTGCGGAACGCGACGACGCACCGGAGGCTACCGGAGACGACGGTGCCGTGATGACAAGCGTTCTGGTGTTCTGCCAGGACGCGCCATGACGGACGGAGATCACGACGACGGGAGACACGGCATGGGGAGGGCGGGAGACACGACATGCGGAGGGACGACGAAGAGCTCCTCGAAGAGCACTGCGAAGGGAGTGTTTATCGTCAGGCAGACGACTATGATCACCGCATGCCGCCCTACGACCCGTCGACCTTCCCGCCCTTCGCTGTCACCGTCGACCTGGTCGTGCTCACGGTGCGCCGCCACGCGCTCTGCGCGCTGGTGGTACGCCGTGGTGAGCCACCGTTCCAGGGGCGATGGGCACTGCCCGGCGGGTTCGTCAAAGCCGATGAGGATCTCGGAGCCGCAGCAGCGCGCGAGCTCGTCGAGGAGACCGGCCTGTGCGCCCAGGACCCGGCAGCTCCGGCGATCGGGAACGGCGCCCACCTCGAACAGCTCGCCACCTACGGCGACCCGGCTCGTGACCCCCGGATGCGAGTCGTCAGCGTCGCCCATCTCGCCCTGGCCCCCGATCTGCCGGCCCCGCGGGCGGGCGGCGATGCGAACAGCGCACGATGGGCACCTGTCGACGATCTGCTCGGGGCGGAGGGGAGCTTCGGGCACGAGGGCGAGAACCAGGCCCCGCTGGCCTTCGACCATGCGCAGATCCTTGCCGACGGTGTCGAACGCGCCCGCTCCAAGATCGAATACTCCTCCCTGGCCACCGCCTTCTGCCCGCCGGCGTTCACGGTGGGCGAGCTCCGGAGGGTGTACGAGGCGGTGTGGGGGGTGGTCCTCGACCCGCGGAACTTCCATCGCAAGGTGACGGGCACCCCCGGCTTCCTGGTGCCCACCGGCGGGACGACCACTCGCCAGGGCGGACGCCCGGCCCAGCTCTTCCGGGCCGGTGCGGCCACCGTGCTCAACCCTCCGATGCTGAGGCCGGAAGTCTGACCTCGCGGAACGCCCACAGGGTTGGTGCTGCGCGAAAAGTCGGATATGTCGCGTTATCTTTCTGCGGTACCCGCCCTGCCGCCGAGCGGTCTCACCTTCCGCGAGAGAAGCGATGCTCCAGGCCATCGGACTCACCAGCACCCCCCGCCGCGGCATTCCGGCCGCCGTGGACGATCTCACCTTCGAAGCCCGGCCCGGCCGCGTCACCGCGCTTCTGGGCGCCCCCGGCTCGGGCAAGACCGCAGCCCTCCGCCTCATGCTCGAGCTCGACCCGGGGCGGGGGGTCACCTACTTCCGGGGCAGACCGATGCACCGGATCCCGAACCCCGCGAGTGAGGTGGGCGTGCTGCTCGGGGACGTGCCGGGTCACCCCGCCCGTACCGCTCGCGGTCAGCTCCGGATGCTCTGTGCCGCCGCGGGTGTACCTGCGGCGCGGGCCGATGAACTGCTCGAGCTCGTAGGTCTCGCCGGCCTCGGGGACCAGCGCATCGGCACGCTCTCGCTCGGCATGGACCGACGCCTCGCCCTCGCCTCGGCACTGCTCGGTGATCCGCACACGCTCGTCCTCGACGATCCGGCGGAAGGCCTCACTCCGCGCGAGGCCTGTTGGCTGCACCGGCTGTTGCAGGCCCGTGCGGCCCGGGGCGGGACCGTTCTGTACACCACGACGGACCCCAAGGAGGCCGCGCGGGCTGCCGACCATGTGGTCGTCGTCGACGGCGGCCGCCTTGTCGCCGACCAGGACGCCGGGGACTTCTCGCGGACCCGCCTCCGCCCCCGGGTCGCGGTCCGGACCCCGCACGCGGCCCGCCTCGCGGCGGTCGTCAGCCGCGAGGCCCGAGCGTCCCGGCGCTCGGTCGAGGTGGTCACCGAGGCCGGTGGCCGCCTCGCCGTGTACGGCTCCACCTGCGCGGAGATCGGTGACACCGCGTTCCGCCACGGGCTCCCGGTGCACCAACTGGCCGACGAGATCGGCGATCCCGGCTCCATCGTGGCCCGGGGCGGCACGAGCCCCGCAGAGTCCGCGGGCTCCACGGAACGCGCAGACCCGGCAGATCCAGCGAATTCTGGAGGTCCAGCAAATCGCGCAGACCGCGCAGGGTCTGATAGCGGTGCAGGGCCACGCGATCCGCGACCGGTCGCGAAGGCGTTGGGTCCGGATCCGGCACCACCCATCCGGCGCCGCCCGGCCCGTGGTCCGCTCCATCCGCTGCGCTACGAACTGCGCCGTCTGCTCGGTGTCAGAACAACAACCTTGATCATGACCGCTGTCCTGGTCGTCTCCGTCGGACTCTCCGTGCTCCTTGCCCGCACCGGCCATGCTCCGTTGCCGAAGGTGCTGGCGGCCTGGCCGTCGCTGCTGCCGCTGCCGCCCGCGGCGGTCGGGGCCGGACTGCTCGGCGCCCTCTCGTTCGGTGACGAATTCCGCTACCCCGCGCTTGCCGCGGGCCGAGGCACCGTCCCCCGCCGCCTGGGACTGCTTCTGGCCAAACTGGTGGTCTCGGCAGGCGTCGCCGTGGTGCTCGCTCTGGCCGTCGTACTGGTCTCCGCCGAAACCCTTCGCCTCGTGTACGGCCACAGTTGGGTCCATGTCCCGCCGAATCCGGTTTCCCTCGGCGCGAGTTGGGTGGCGCTGACCGTGGGCTGCGCCTGGGCGGGCCTCTTCGCCGCCGGAGTCTTCAGGGTGACGACGGCCGGCGTCGCCGCGGTGCTTGCCGTTCCTGTACTTGTCGTACCGCTTGTCCAGAAGGTGCTGATGGCGCCGGGCTCCCGTCCGGTCGCAGGGCTTCCGGCCCGATTCCGCGAGCTGATGTGGCCGCGCTGGCCGCATGAGACGGACCGATGGGTGGCAGTCGTCGTGGGCGTCGTGGCGCATCCGGTGGGGGCCGCGTTGGCGTTGTCGCTGTCGGTCCTGGTCTTCGCCTATCTGTTCACCAGCCTTCATGGCAGGGCTCGTTGGCGGTCTCAGAGCGCCGCCGGATCGGGTCAGGCCTCGTAACCTCCACGAAGGTGCCCGGTTTATACCAGTAAAGCGTCAATTGGGGGGTGGGCGCCGATCACCCTTTCGTGTGCTTTTCACCAAAGACCTCAAGAGCCGGGTGAGCTGCGCCGACAAAGGATGCGTGAGTACCCTTGCGCACACCATGATGACCGCCGCCCGCTCCGCCGATTCCGGCCTCGCCGGCCCGGGTGAACTCGATCGCTACCCGTACGCGGAGGCGCCGGCCGGCGAGCGTGCCGCTCTTCGTTCCTGGGACGGCCCCGACGTCGACCTCGGCCGGGTGAGCCGGCGGGGCTCGGCCAGCCGGGGCCGCGGCCTCCACGGCCAACTCGTTCAGCAGCTGGGTCAGATGATCGTTTCCGGTGACCTGGGCGCGGACCGTCCTCTGGTGCCGGAGGAGATCGGTCAGCGTTTCGAGGTCTCCCGCACCGTCGTACGCGAATCACTGCGTGTTCTCGAGGCCAAAGGCCTGGTCAGCGCCCGGCCCAATGTGGGCACCCGGGTCCGCCCCGTCAGTGACTGGAACCTGCTGGATCCCGACATCATCGAATGGCGTGCCTTCGGTCCTCAGCGCGAGGACCAGCGTCGCGAGCTCGGGGAGCTCCGGTGGACGATCGAGCCCCTCGCCGCGCGCCTCGCTGCGGGCCATGGCCGCGAGGACATCCAGCAGCGCCTCGGCGACATGGTGGAGATCATGGGACACGCGGTCGGGCAGGGGGATGCGATCACCTGCTCCCGGGCCGACGCGGAGTTCCACTCCCTGCTCATCCAGGCGGCGGGCAATCGCATGCTGGAGCACCTCTCCGGCATCGTTTCCGCGGCACTGCAGGTCTCGGGCGGCCCGGTCACGGGCTGTGACCGCCCCAGTGAGGCGTCCCTCGGCCACCACGCCCGGATCGTCGATGCCCTCGCGTCCGGCGACGCGGCGGGCGCCGAAGCGGCCATGCGTCAACTGCTCGTCGTCCACCCCGAGGTGGAGCGTGTGGTGCCCGCGCCTCGCGAGCACTGAGAACAACGGCCGGGGTGTGGGAACCGCGTGTCGCCGGGCCGCCGCGGTCCGGCGACACAGTTGCGGGGTTTTTGCGCCCTTGGTCACGTTCATCGCAAATGAGGTGTGACTCGGGCCACGCGGATTGGGCGTAACACTCCTCGAAACAGTGCGATGACTTAAGAGGTGACCGCCGCGGAAGGAATACAGCAGCCATTCAGTGCGCTGTGCAGTTCTGAGGCCAAACCCGCGCCGCCGGTACATTCCCAGCCCGGTGGTCGTCGGCTCAAGCCCTTTTCGGGCCGGGCCGGAAGCCGTTTCCATCGTTCCGAGAGGTTGTTCGTGTCGGCCAGCACATCCCGTACGCTCCCGCCGGAGATCGCCGAGTCCGAGTCTGTGATGGCGCTCATCGAGCGGGGAAAGGCTGATGGGCAGATCGCCGGCGATGACGTGCGTCGGGCCTTCGAGGCTGACCAGATTCCGCCAACCCAGTGGAAGAATGTTCTGCGCAGCCTCAACCAGATCCTCGAGGAAGAGGGTGTGACGCTGATGGTCAGTGCCGCGGAGCCGTCCAAACGTGCCCGCAAGAGCGTCGCAGCAAAGAGCCCGGTCAAGCGCACCGCCACCAAGACTGTCGCGGCCAAGACAACCGTGACCAGGACGGTCGCGGCCACTGCCGCCCCGTCGGCAGAGACCGTGGACGTGGTGGCTGACGACGCTGCCGCGGCCGGCCCTGCGAAGAAGGCAGCAGCCAAGAAGACGGCTGCCAAGAAGACCGCCGTGAAGAAGACGGCGGCCAAGAAGACAGCAACGAAGAAGTCCGGAAAGCAGGACGACGAGCTCCTCGACGGCGACGAGGCGGCCGAGGAAGTAAAGGCCGGCAAGGGCGAGGAAGAGGAGGGCGAGGGCGAGAACAAGGGCTTCGTCCTCTCCGACGACGACGAGGACGACGCACCTGCACAGCAGGTCGCCGTCGCCGGCGCCACCGCCGACCCGGTCAAGGACTACCTGAAGCAGATCGGCAAGGTTCCCCTCCTCAATGCCGAGCAGGAGGTCGAGCTCGCCAAGCGGATCGAGGCCGGTCTGTTCGCCGAGGACAAGCTGGCGAACTCCGACAAGCTCGCTCCGAAGCTCAAGCGCGAGCTGGAGATCATCGCCGAGGACGGCCGCCGCGCCAAGAACCACCTGCTGGAGGCCAACCTCCGTCTCGTGGTGTCGCTGGCCAAGCGCTACACCGGCCGCGGCATGCTCTTCCTGGACCTCATCCAGGAAGGCAACCTCGGTCTGATCCGCGCGGTCGAGAAGTTCGACTACACCAAGGGCTACAAGTTCTCCACGTACGCCACCTGGTGGATCCGTCAGGCGATCACCCGCGCCATGGCCGACCAGGCCCGCACCATCCGTATCCCGGTGCACATGGTCGAGGTCATCAACAAGCTCGCCCGTGTGCAGCGCCAGATGCTCCAGGACCTGGGTCGTGAGCCCACGCCGGAGGAGCTGGCCAAGGAACTCGACATGACCCCCGAGAAGGTCATCGAGGTCCAGAAGTACGGTCGTGAGCCGATCTCCCTCCACACCCCGCTGGGTGAGGACGGGGACAGCGAGTTCGGTGACCTGATCGAGGACTCCGAGGCGGTCGTCCCGGCCGACGCGGTCAGCTTCACGCTCCTCCAGGAGCAGCTGCACTCGGTGCTCGACACGCTCTCCGAGCGTGAGGCGGGCGTGGTCTCGATGCGCTTCGGGCTCACCGACGGTCAGCCGAAGACCCTGGACGAGATCGGCAAGGTCTACGGCGTGACGCGTGAGCGCATCCGTCAGATCGAGTCGAAGACCATGTCGAAGCTGCGTCACCCGTCGCGTTCGCAGGTGCTGCGCGACTACCTCGACTAGGTCGCAGGAGTACACGGACCGAGGGCCCGGATCCCCATGGGGGAGCCGGGCCCTCGGCCTATCAACGCGTGCGGTCGGCGACGGGCGGGATGACTCTGGGTGGGAATGGTTCACCACAGAGTCAGGAGTGCGCATGTCCCGTACCGCCTTCCGCGCCCTGACCGGGGCGTTCGCCCTGGTCGCCGCCACAGCCCTGATACCGCTCGGATCTTCCGCCCGGGCGGCCGAGGACGGCATCGTCATCGGTGGTCAGCCCGCGCACGTCAAGGACAGCCCCTGGGTTGTGGCACTGTCCAGCCGCGACCGGTTCGGAGAGGCGCGCGCCGGCCAGTTCTGCGGTGGTGTCGTGGTGGCGCCGAAGAAGGTGCTGACCGCTGCGCACTGTCTGAGCCGCGAGGCGCTCGGCATGGATGTCGGCAGCGTGCGCGATCTGCGGATCATCGCGGGCCGCGACGCCCTGCTCGGGACCGGAGGTCAGGAGATACCAGTGAAGGGGACGTGGACCAATCCGGGGTTCAACCCCGCCACGAACGCGGGGGACCTGGCCGTGCTCACCCTCGCCGACGCGCTCCCCGGGAAGAGCGCGATCCCGATGGCCGGATCCGGTGACGCGGCGTACGTACCGGGCACCGAGGCGGACGTCTACGGGTGGGGTGACACGACGGGCAACAGCGAGTACGCATCGTCGCTGCGGTCGGCGAAAGTGAGTGTTCTGCCGGACACCGCGTGCGCGCAGGCCTACACGGGCGGCAGGAACGGCACGTACGACGCCTCAGCGATGCTCTGCGCAGGCGAACTGCTGGGCGGGTACGACGCATGCCAGGGCGACAGCGGCGGGCCGCTGGTGGCCCGTGGGCGGCTCATCGGGCTGGTGTCCTGGGGGAACGGCTGTGGCCGGGCGGGGAGCCCTGGCGTGTACACACGGATTTCCGCCGCGGTCGGCTGGATGCCGAAAGCCGACTGAACGACATCACCGCGCAGGTACGAGAACGGGCGGCTCCCCTTTCGGGGAGCCGCCCGTCGGCCGGTCCGGGACCTGGCCCGTGCTCGTCGTGGATGCGAGGTGTCAGTGTTGTTCCTCTTCGGCGGCTTGGGCCTGTACAGCCATGAGCCGGTCCGTCTCATCCTGTATTTCCGCGGCGATCTTCTTGAGTTCCGGCTCGAACTTGCGACCGTGGTGGGCGCAGAAGAGCAGTTCACCGCCGCTGATCAGGACGACGCGCAGATATGCCTGGGCGCCGCAACGGTCACAGCGGTCTGCTGCGGTCAGCGGGCTCGCGGGGGTCAGAACAGTAGTCACGTCGCCTCTTCTCTAGCTCGACGAGCTGTCGTACCAGGGTCAACATCCAACCAGGCCGAAAACGTTCCCGCTCGTGGCTTTTCTTCGAAACTTCTTCTCGAGATGGCTGTCTGTTGCCGGTTGGCGGCGAATGTGCCGTATTGCGTAGCGCTACGGTTTCGCGTTGCTTGTCTTGGTGGGATCCTCCCGGCTGGCTTGCCGGTTCGTTCATGAGGACGTGCCCGGAGCCTAAATGGTTCATGCCTGGAAGGGAACGTGATGTTCGCGTCACTCCTACGAGGGATCGAACGTGCATGCGAGGCTGGACTAGTGTGAGGGTTGTCGAAGGGTGGCGTTACAACCGCTCTACCAGGCCTCGGTACCCTCTCAGCGGCGACCGAAGCCGAGCCCGTTACCCACTGGGCCCCAAATGAAATTCAGCGAGGAGCGAACCGCGTGACCGCCGATACGTCCGTGCCGTCCACTGCGCTGCTGACCGGAGCAGACCGAGACGGTTCCAACTACACCGCGCGGCATCTGCTCGTACTCGAGGGGCTCGAAGCGGTTCGCAAGCGCCCCGGGATGTACATCGGGTCCACTGACAGCCGCGGTCTCATGCACTGCCTCTGGGAGATCATCGACAACTCCGTCGACGAGGCCCTGGGCGGTTACTGCGATCACATCGAGGTCATCCTCCACGACGACAACTCCGTGGAGGTCCGGGACAACGGGCGGGGCATCCCCGTCGACGTCGAGCCCAAGACGGGCCTGTCCGGCGTCGAGGTCGTGATGACCAAGCTGCACGCCGGCGGAAAGTTCGGCGGCGGCTCGTACGCCGCGTCGGGCGGCCTGCACGGCGTCGGCGCCTCCGTCGTCAACGCGCTCTCCGCCCGGCTCGACGTCGAGGTCGACCGCAACAGCGCGACGCACTCGATCAGCTTCCGGCGCGGAGTCCCGGGGATCTTCACCGAGCAGGGGCCGGACAGCCCGTTCGACCCGGCCAACGGCCTGCTCAAGGGCAAGCGGGTCCCGAAGGCGCGCACCGGCACCAGGGTGCGCTACTGGGCCGACCGGCAGATCTTCCTCAAGGACGCCAAGCTCAACCTGGAGACGCTCCACCAGCGGGCGCGGCAGACGGCTTTTCTCGTCCCCGGCCTCACGATCGTCGTCCGTGACGAACGCGGGCTCGACGGCGAGGGCAAGACCGAGGAGACCTTCCGCTTCGACGGCGGGATCAGCGAATTCTGCGAGTACCTCGCCCAGGACAAGGCGGTCTGCGACGTCCTGCGCCTGACCGGGCAGGGCACCTTCAAGGAGACCGTGCCGGTCCTGGACGAGCGCGGCCACATGACGGCGACCGAGGTCACGCGTGAGCTCGTGGTCGACATCGCCCTGCGCTGGGGCACCGGATACGACACCAACCTCAAGTCCTTCGTCAACATCATCGCCACCCCCAAGGGTGGCACGCATGTGACCGGATTCGAACGCTCCGTGACCAAGACGGTCAACGAGGCGCTGCGCTCCGCCAAGCTGCTCCGCGTCGCCGAGGACGACATCGTCAAGGACGACGCGCTGGAAGGCCTCACCGCGGTGGTCACCGTGCGGCTGGCCGAGCCGCAGTTCGAGGGCCAGACCAAGGAGGTGCTCGGCACCTCGGCGGCCAACCGGATCGTCGCCAACGTCGTGGCCAAGGAACTCAAGGCATTCCTGACCTCGACGAAGCGCGACGCGAAGGCCCAGGCCAGGGCGGTTCTGGACAAGGCCGTCGCGGCTGCGCGGACCCGCATCGCGGCCCGCCAGCACAAGGACGCACAGCGTCGCAAGACGGCGCTGGAGTCCTCCTCGCTGCCTGCGAAGCTCGCCGACTGCCGCAGCGACGACGTGGACCGCAGCGAACTCTTCATCGTCGAGGGCGACTCCGCGCTCGGTACGGCGAAGCTCGCCCGGAACAGTGAGTTCCAGGCACTGCTGCCGATCCGGGGCAAGATCCTCAACGTCCAGAAGGCGTCCGTCTCGGACATGCTGAAGAACGCCGAGTGCGGCGCGATCATCCAGGTCATAGGAGCCGGGTCCGGACGGACCTTCGACATCGACGCCGCTCGCTACGGGAAGATCGTCCTGCTGGTGGACGCCGACGTCGACGGCGCGCACATCCGCATCCTGCTGCTGACGCTGTTCCAGCGGTACATGCGACCCATGGTCGAGGCGGGACGGGTCTTCGCCGCGGTGCCTCCGCTCCACCGGATCGAGCTGGTTCAGCCGAAGAAGGGCCAGGACAAGTACATCTACACGTACTCGGACAACGAGCTGCGCCAGCGGCTGCTGGAGCTCCAGCGGAAGAACGTCCGGTACAAGGACTCGATCCAGCGCTACAAGGGCCTGGGCGAGATGGACGCCGACCAGTTGGCGGAGACCACGATGGATCCGCGCCACCGCACCCTGCGGAGGATCAACATCGGCGATCTGGAAGCGTCCGAGCAGGTCTTCGATCTGCTGATGGGCAATGAGGTGGCGCCGCGCAAGGAGTTCATCACGAGCTCTGCCGCTACCCTGGACCGCTCGCGCATCGACGTCTGAGCGAAGCCGTCTCCACCCGTGGGTGGAGACGGCTTCTCCACCCACGATCAACCCCTGAGCCGATGCCCTGACCCGGCCGTTTCCGTAGCGTCGAAGGCGTTCAACCTTCCCGCACATCGGAGGCTGCCATGTCAGGGCTCGTCAATGTTCTGGTGGTCGGCGCAGTGATCGCTGTCGTCGTCGTGCGCCAGTGCTCGGCACGGCAGATCACGGACGACCGGCGCTGGTGGGTCCTGCCGGGCGTTCTCCTCGTCCTGTCGGTGCGCGAGTCCGGACTGGTGGATCCGCGTCACGCGGCGCTGTCCATGGCGGTCCTGGGTGCGGAGCTGGCGGTGGGGCTCGTGACGGGCGCCGGCTGGGGCTGGACCACCCGACTGTGGCGCGAGGCGGACGGCTCGCTGTGGAGCAAGGGCACCAGGGCCACCGTCTTCGTCTGGACCGGGGGACTGGCGCTGCGGGCGGCCCTCTACGGGGCTGCCGCGCTGATGGGCATACACCAGGGCACCGCGGCCCTTCTGTCGGCCCTCGCGGTGACGTTGGCGGCGCGCGGTGGTGTGCTGATGTGGCGGGCAGGGCAGATGGGTCCGGCGTACGGTGGCTCCGCCGGCGGGATGATGTCGCGGCCGGCGTGGAAGGACCGCGTGTGACGCGTACGACCTGGACCAGCTGGCCGACCTGGGAAGCCCTGTCAGGCACGAGCCGCACCCGTCCGCGAACGGTGATCACCTGGTCCGTCCGGGTGGGGCTGCTCACTGCCATGCTCTGGGGCACACTCAGCGGCGGACAGTTCGGGCCCTGGGAGATCGTGCTCGGGCTGGTGGGCGTGTTGGGCTGCGCGTTCGCCGCATGGGCGTTCTTCCGGACCAGCCTGGAGCACCGGCTGTGGCCGTCGCTCGGACTGCTGGCGCTGTTGATGCTGGCGGCGTTCGGGGCGCAACAGGCCGGTGCCGATCTGCCTGCGCTGATCCTGTGGTGCGGCTGCGCGGTCACTGCACTGGAGCGGTTGCCGCTCACGGCGGGCCTCCCGGCGACGGCCGTCGCCCTCGGTGCGTACGCCGTCGTCAACACCGATGGCTGGCTCTCCACCGCCATGTCCACAGCGGGTCTCTCGCTGGCGGGCTATGTGCTCCGACTGGATGCCGAGGCACGGGGCAGCGCCCAGAGGCTCCTCGCGCAGGAGCGGGCGGCCCGCGAGGCGGAGGCCGAGACGGCCGCGCTGGACGAGCGGGCCAGGATCGCGCGGGAGATTCACGACGTCCTCGCCCACAGCCTCTCCGCCCAGCTGGTGCATCTGGAGGCGGCGCGGCTGCTGATCGAGCGGGAGCCGGCGGGGGAGTTCCGGGACCGGGTGCTGGAGCGGGTCGTGGCTGCGCGTTCCATGGCGCGTGAGGGGCTCGCGGAGACCCGCCAGGCTCTCTCCGCGCTCCGGGGCGAGGTCTCTCCGGTGGAGGACTTCCTTCAGCAGCTGGTGGCCGCCGAACCGGCGGAGGTCAGCGTGGCGGGGGAGCGGCGGACGCTGACCGCCGAGGCGTCGCAGACGGTCCGGAGGGTGGCGCAGGAGGCCCTGACCAATGTGCGCAAGCACGCACCGGGGGCCAGGGTTCTCGTGCGGCTGGAGTATCTGCCGGACGAAGTCGCCCTGGAGGTCAGGGATTCGGGTGGACACAGACCCGAGGACGAGCTGTCCGGCAGTGGCTCCGGATACGGTCTGCTGGGGATGAGGGAACGGGCCGAGCTGATGGGCGGGACGCTGGAGGCCGGCCCCGGTGAGGAGGGTTTCGTGGTGAGTCTGCGGGTGCCCGCGTGAACGCGCGGGTCGTGGTTGCCGACGACCAGTCGGTGGTGCGTGAAGGGATCGTGATGCTGCTGGGGCTGCTGCCCGGAATCGAGGTGGTCGGAGCGGCGAAGGACGGTGAGGAGGCCGTGGCGCTCGTGGCCGAACTGGCCCCCGATGTCGTTCTGATGGATCTGCGGATGCCCCGGTGCGACGGGGCAGAGGCGACACGGCGGATCCGCAAGGACCATCCAGGGACCCAGGTGGTGGTGCTCACGACATTCGCGGACGACGACTCGCTATTCCCCGCACTGCAGGCCGGAGCCCGCGGCTATCTCACCAAGGACGCCGGGGGCGAAGAGATCGTACGGGCCATCCAGGCCGTGCTGTCCGGAGAAGCCGGCCTCTCGCCGAGCGTGCAGCGCCGTCTGCTGGAGCGCGTGACCACGAGCCCGCTGCTGCCGGCACCGGTGGCCGAGCAACAGCTGCCCGACGGCCTGACGCCACGTGAACTGGAAGTGCTGGTGCTGATCGCGGAGGGCCTGTCCAATCCGGAGATCGCCCGCAGGCTGCACATTTCGCAGGCCACCGTGAAGAGCCACATCAACAATCTCTTCGCCAAGGCCGGAGTGCGTGACCGGGCACAGGCCGTTCGCTATGCGTACGTTCGGGGCCTCGCACAGCCGCCCGGATCGACTGTCACCTGAAGAGGTGAAGACCGGCAAATGAAGTGCCCGGGATCTTCCCGATCTGCCCATTCTTGGGTACACGGCCGAAGTGGTCCGTGGACAAGGGGAGTTGTTCCGTGGAGAAGGAAGCAGGGCGTGAGGCCGCAGCGATGCGACTCGACGACCCGTGGTACGACGCGCTGGCCTCCGGATGGGGCGAGCTGGACGGTACGGGGAGTTTCGCTCCCACCGGACCACCCGGGCCCCCGGATCCGCGGCGCGGCCACAGTGCGGCCGACATCTATCTGGAGGTGCAGCGCAGCGGGGCGTTCCAGGAGGTGCGCCGCCGGTACCGGCGGTTCGTCATCCCCGCCAGCATCGCCTTCCTCGTCTGGTACCTCGTCTACGTCGTCGCCGCGATCACCGCGCCCGGACTGATGGCCCGCCCGGTGGCGGGGGCGGTCAATGTCGCGATGGTCGCGGGGCTCGGGCAGTTCCTCACGACCTTCCTTCTCACCGGGGCGTACGCGCGCCACGCACGGCTGCGCAGGGACCGGGCCGCACTCGAGCTGCGGTGGGAGACACAGGAGATGACGCGGGGGGCCGGGCGTTGAACGGGAACCACCAGACGCTGGCGCTCCTGCTGTTCAGCGCCTTCATCGCAGTGACGCTCGCCATCACCACCCGGGTGAGCCGTAACCGCCATGGCTCGGCGGAGGAGTTCTACGCGGGCGGCCGTCTGTTCTCCCCCATGGAGAACGGTTTCGCCATCGCGGGCGACTACATGTCGGCCGCGTCGTTCCTCGGCATCTCCGGTCTGATCGCACTCTTCGGCTACGACGGCATGCTCTATTCGGTCGGCTTCCTCGTCGCCTGGCTGGTCGTCCTGCTGCTGGTCGCCGAACTGGTGCGCAACTGCGGCCGGTTCACGCTCGCCGATGTGGTGGCGGCGCGGATGGCGGAGCGCCCGGTCCGGATCGCGGCGGGCACTTCGTCCGTCACCGTCTCCGTGCTCTATCTGGTGGCACAGATGGTGGGCGCGGGCAGCCTGGTCGCGCTGCTTCTCGGCGGTACGAGCGGCGCCGCCCGCTCCTGGACCGTCATCGGCGTCGGGGCGCTCATGGTGATCTACGTGTCGCTCGGCGGGATGCGCGCCACCACCTGGATCCAGATCGTCAAGGCAGTTCTCCTGATGACGGGAGCGGTCGTGCTCACCGTGCTCGTGCTGGTCCGCTTCCACGGCGACTTCAACGCCCTGCTCAACTCCGCCGCCGAACGGAGCGGCCACGGCAGCCGGTTCCTCGCGCCGGGTCTCCGGTACGGCGGTACGTGGACCGCGCGCATCGACTTCATCAGCCTGGGGCTGGCCCTGGTACTCGGTACGGCCGGGCTGCCGCACATCCTGTCGCGGTTCTACACCGTGCCCACCGCCCGTGCGGCCCGCCGCTCGGTCGTCTGGTCGATCGGGCTCATCGGCAGCTTCTACCTGATGACCATCGCGCTCGGATTCGGGGCGGCCGCCCTGGTCGGCTCGGCCGAGGTACGGGCGTCGAATCCCGCGGGGAACACAGCGGTTCCGCTGCTGGCCCTGGTGCTCGGCGGCGGCGAGGGGTCCACCGGCGGAACGATCCTGTTCGCCGTGGTGGCCGCAGTCGCCTTCGCGACCATTCTCGCCGTCGTCGCGGGTATCACGCTCGCCTCGTCCGCCTCCGTGGCCCATGACCTCTACGCCTCGCTCAGGCGCCCCGGCTCCAAGCAGTACAGCGAGGTCGCCGTGGCCAGGGTGGCCGCGGCAGCGATCGGGGTGGCCGCCATCGGACTCGGTCTGGTCGCCCAGGACCTGAACGTGGCGTTCCTGGTGGGGCTTGCCTTCGCCGTCGCCGCCTCGGCCAACCTTCCGGTGCTCCTGTACTCCCTGTTCTGGCGGAATTTCACCACCCGGGGAGCAGTCTGGTCCGTCTACGGCGGGCTGATTCCCGCAGTGCTGCTCGTGCTGCTCTCCCCGGTCGTTTCCGGCAGCCCCGCCTCGCTCTTCCCGGGCGTCGACTTCCAGCTCTTCCCGCTGGAGAACCCCGGGCTGGTCTCCATCCCCCTGGGCTTCCTGGCCGGTTGGGCCGGAACGGTCACCTCCACCGATCCGCCGGACGAGGCCAAGCATGCGGAGACCGAGGTCCGCGCACTGACCGGGGCGGGTGCGGTGTAGTCCGGTGCCCCCGCACCGTACGGACGGGACCGGTCAGGCCTGCCCGCCGGTGGACCAGGTGTAGCGGTGCTCCGGGCGGCCCGTCTCGCCGTACCGCAGCGTCAGCCGCACCCTGCCGGTCCTTTCCAACAGCTTCAGATAGCGCTGGGCGGTCTGCCTGCTCATGCCGGCGCTCTCCGCGATCTCCTGCGCGGAGAGCGGCCCGTCCGCGCTCCGGAGCGCCTGCCTGACCAGTTCCGCCGTGGTCGGCGAGTGCCCCTTGGGCAGATCGGGCTCGCCCGCTGCCCACAGGGCGCCGAAGAGCCGGTCCACCTCGCCCTGCTCGGCCTCGCCGCCGCGTTCCAGCGTGTGGCGCAGCGCCGCGTACGCCTCCAGCTTGGTGCGCAGCCCCGAGTACGCGAACGGCTTCACCAGGTACTGCAGGGCACCGTGCCGCATGGCCTCCTGCACGGTGGCGACGTCGCGCGCCGCCGTCACCATGATCACGTCGGTGTGGTGGCCGAGCCTGCGCAGCTCCCGCACCATGGCCAGGCCGTTGCGGTCGGGCATGTAGTGGTCCAGCAGCACCAGATCCACGCGTCGGCTCTCGATCGTGGCGAGGGCTTCGGCGGCGGAGTGCGCCTGGGCGGTCACCCGGAAACCCGGCACCCTGGAGACGTAGGCCGCGTTGACCTTCGCGACCCGGATGTCGTCGTCCACCACCAGGACCTCGATCACTGAGCTTCTCCCGCGATGCCGGTATTCGATTCGGTCATTTCCGGTCCAGCCACTTCGGACCGAGCCACTTCGGATCCAGTCGCTCCGGATCCAGTCACTTCCGGTTCCGTCAGGTCCGGGTCCGCAAGGGCCTCCGGCAGTACGACGGTGAACTCGGCGCCGCCGTCCACTGCCCCGTCGACGGTGACGCTGCCACCCTGTCGTTCCGCCAGCCGCCGCACCAGGGCGAGGCCCAGGCCGCGCTTGCCGTGCGCCGGGACCTCCTTCGTCGACCAGCCCTCCGTGAAGATCGATTCGCGCTGCCCGAGCGGAACTCCGGGGCCGCTGTCACGGACCCGCAGCACCACCGTACGGCCCTCGGCGCGCAGGCCCACCTCGACCAGGGCGCCGTCCGCTCCGGCAGCCGCGTCCAGTGCGTTGTCCACGAGGTTGCCGACGACCGTGACCAGCCCGCGAGGGTCCACCAGCCGGTCCGGTAGCAGCGTCCCCGGGGCCATGCGCAGCGCGACACCGCGCTCCGCCGCCACGGTCGCCTTGCCGACCAGGAGCGCGGCCAGCAGCGGATCGTGCACCTTCTCGGTGACCTGCTCGGCGGTCGCCCGGTGGACGCCCACGATCTCGGTGACGTACTCCATGGCGTCCCCGTGCATGTCCAGTTCCAGCAGCCCCAGCAGCGTGTGCATCCGGTTGGCGTGCTCGTGGTCCTGGGCCCGCAACGCGTCGATCAGGCCGCGCGTCGAGTCGAGTTCGCGGCCGAGGTGTTCGAGTTCGGTGCGGTCGCGGAGGGTGGCGACGGCGCCGCCGTCGTCGGTCGGCATCCGGTTGGCGAGCAGGACCCGGGCGCCCTGCACCGTCAGCAGATCGTCGCCGAGCACCCGGCCCGCCAGCACATCGGCCGTCCGCCCCGCGCCGAGCACGGTGTCCAGCGGGCGGCCCGCTGCGTCGGGGCCGAGACCGAGGAGCCGCTGCGCCTCGTCGTTCAGCAGCCGTATCCTGCCCGTCCGGTCGAGTGCGACGACTCCCTCCCTGATGCCGTGCAGCATCGCCTCGCGCTCCGTCAGCAGCGCGGAGATGTCGGAGAACGCGAGGTCGTGGGTCTGCCGCTGGAGGCGCCGGGAGATCAGATAGGCGGCCAGCGCCCCGACGGCGAGCGCACCGCCCGCGTAGGCGAACAGCCCGGGGATCGCGGCGAGGAGCCGGGCGCGGACACTGTCGTACGCGATCCCGACGGAGACGGCGCCCACGATGTGCTGCGCCTCGTCGCGCAGCGGGACCTTCCCGCGGGCCGAGCGGCCGAGTGTCCCGCTGTCGATCTCCATGACGTTCCGGCCCGCGAGCGCGTCGCTCGGGTCGGTGGAGACGACCTTGCCGATCTCGTCGGCGTCGGTGTGCGACCAGCGCACCCCGCGCCGGTCCATGACGACGACGTACTCGGCGCCGGTGGCACGCCTGACCCGCTCGGCCGCGGACTGCACGGGTCCGGTGGGCGACGGATCCGTGGCGAGCAGCTCCTCGGTGAGCCGCGGCTGGGCCGCCGTGCTCTGCGCGATGGCCAGGGCACGGCGCATCGCCTGGTCGTCGAGCTGGGCACTGAGGGGTGCCAGAAAGAGGCCGGTGGCGAGCACGGTGACGCCGGTCGCGATGGCCAGCTGCATCAGCAGGACCTGGGAGAAGACCCGCTGGGGCCAGCCGAGCCGGCGTGCTCTCCTGGCGGTGGGCGGTGGGGCGCTCATCGTATGAACGGTAAAGGGCATTCCGGTGCTTTCCGAAATTCCCCTCGCGCGGCCGGGCGCTTGAGCGGGTCAGGCCGGGCCCTGCCCTGACGACAGCCGTGCATCGCGCCGCCCCGCAACCGTCTATCGCGGCGGTCCACCCGTGGCGGCGGGCAGCGGCTGAGGCGGACGAGGGCCGCCGTACTCGCCGCTGGGACGCATCCGCAGGGGCCGCTCCCCGTACTCCTCCAGGGCATGGGCGATCCAGCCGGCCGTGCGGGACACCGCGAACACCGTCTCTCCGGCCTCCGCCGACATGCCGCAGGAGACCGAGAGCACGGCGAGCGCCAGGTCGACATTGGCGTGCAGAGGAGCGTGCCGGGCCATCGTGGTGACCACGTCGCGTGCCGCGGCGAGCGCCCCGGCCGACTCCGGCACCCGGTCGAGCAGGGCGAACAGCGCCCGCGCCCGCGGGTCCTCGGAGGTGTAGAGACGGTGGCCGAGTCCGGGCACCCTGCGTCCGGTGCGGAGGTGGTCCGCGACCACCGGGGCCGCGGACCCCCGCTCCAGGACCTCGGTCAGCATCCGGTGCGCCAGGCCGCTCGCCGCCCCGTGCAGCGGGCCCTCCAGGACTCCGAGGCCCGCCGAGACCACCGCGTACGGATGGGCGTGGGCGGATGCGGCGACCCTGGCGGCCAGTGTCGACGCCGCGAGGTCGTGGTCGATCAGCAGGGCGAGTGCGGCGTCCAGCGCGGCGACCGACGGCTCGTCGGCCAGCCGCGGGGTGAGCTTCGACCACAGCTGCCGGGCCAGTCCGGGGCCGCCCGCGTCCGAGGGTCCCGCGGTTCCCTCGGCTGCCGACGGTGTGTCCGCGGCCAGGGGCAGTGCACCGACCAGGGTCGGAACGAGGCTCCGCGCGGCGGCGAGCACCGCCTCGCGCGAGAGGTCGAAGCGGAGCGGATCGGCCGTCGCCGCGGCGACCACCGCCACGCGCAACCGGTCCGTCGAGCCACTGTGCGCGGGCAGCGCGTCGACCGCCCGGCGCGCCGCGGCCAGCGCCTCGGCCGGTGCCGTGAAGCGGACGCCGGGCCGCAGCTCGCCGGTCCAGAGCCACTCGGCGACCTCCTCGTAGTCGTACCGCAGGGCCAGCTCGGTCGCGTCGACGCCACGGAAGTAGTAGCGGTCGCCCTCGATCAGCGTGATGCCGGTACGGAAGACCAGATCACCGGTGGCGGGGGAGGGGGCCTTGCGGCCCGTGCGCCGGGCCAGCGCGTCGACCTCCGCGGCGTCGAACGTACTGCCGCGTCCGCCCGGAGCGCGCCTGCTGCTCAGCTGGCCACGACTGACGTACGCGTACACCGTCTCGGGCTTCACCCCGAGACGCTCGGCCGCCTCCCGGGTGCTGAGCCGCTGCGGAGCCGTCGCCTCCGGACCGTCGCCGGGCGTTGCTTGATCCTTCATGCCGCCAACCGTATCCATATTGATTCAATCAATGTTGACAGGATTGAATCAATCATAGATGGTCGAAATCAATATCGATGAGACCCGCCGGGACGCTCACGGAGGAAGAGATGCCGACCATGACCAGCGGAACCCCGCTCGACGTACCCCGAGGCCTCGCAGGCGTCGTCGTCACGGACACGGCCCTCGGGGACGTCCGAGGACGCGAGGGCTTCTACCACTACCGGCAGTACTCGGCGATCGAACTGGCACGGACCCGCAGCTTCGAGGACGTCTGGTACCTGATGTCCGAAGGCACGCTGCCCGACGCCCCGGCCCGTGCCGAATTCGCCGCCCGTACCGCCTCCCTGCGCCGGCTGCCCGCCGAGGTGCGCGAGGCGCTGCCCGCCATAGCGCGGGCGGGAGCCGTCTCCGGGCCCCTGGCCGGTCTGCGCACCGCCCTCTCGCTCCTCGGCGCCTCCGCCGGCTTCCGGCCGGTGTACGACATCGACGCCGACCGGCGCCGCGCCGACGCACTGGCCGCCTGCGCCGCCGTCCCCACCGTGCTCACCGCCCTGCACCGGCTCGGTCAGGGGCTCGAACCGGTCGAGCCGCGCGACGACCTGCCCCATGCGGCCGACTACCTCTACATGCTCACCGGCTCCGTACCGGACGCCGCGCGGGTCAGGGCCGTGGAGCAGTACCTGATCTCCACCATCGACCACGGCTTCAACGCCTCGACGTTCACCGCCCGCGTCGTCGCCTCCACGGGCGCCGACACGGCGGCCTGCCTGGTGGCGGCCGTCGGCGCGCTCTCCGGACCGCTGCACGGCGGAGCGCCCAGCCGGGCGCTCGACACCCTGGACGCCATCGGTACCCCCGACCGCATCGACGGCTGGATCCGCGAACGAGTGCTCGCCGGCGAACGGATCATGGGCTTCGGACACCCCGTCTACCGCACCGAGGACCCCCGCTCACGGATGCTGCGGAGCATCGCCCAGGGCTTCGGCGGCCCGCTCGTCGACTTCGCCGTCGAGGTCGAGCGCCAGGTCGAGGCGATCCTCGCCGAGCTCAAACCGGGCCGGGAGCTGCACACCAACGTGGAGTTCTACGCCGGGGTCGTCATGGAGCTGTGCGGGCTGCCGCGCGAGATGTTCACACCGACCTTCTGCGCGGCGAGGGTGGTCGGCTGGAGCGCCAATATCCTGGAGCAGGCGGAGGACTCGAAGATCATCCGCCCGGCGGCCCGTTACGTCGGGACGCCCGCGCCGCAGCCGGTCCCCATGCCCTGAGGTCCCCGAGAGAGGTCCCCGTTGAACCCGTCGTCCCCGCCCCGCAAGCAGCAGATCCCGGTCATCGTCCTTGCGGGGTTCCTGGGATCGGGCAAGACGACGCTGCTCAACCACCTCCTCCGCAACCGTGCGGGGAACCGGATCGGCGTGATCGTCAACGACTTCGGCGCCATCGAGATCGACGCGATGACGGTCTCGGGACAGGTCGGCTCCACGGTCTCGCTGGGCAACGGCTGCCTGTGCTGCGCGGTCGACGCGAGCGAACTCGACACCTTCCTGGAGACGCTGACCGGGCCCGCCGCCCGTCTCGACGTGATCGTCATCGAGGCCAGCGGACTGGCCGAGCCGCAGGAACTCGTGCGCATGCTCCTGGCCAGCGACAATCCGCACATCGTGTACGGGGGACTGGTGGAGGTCGTCGACGCCGCCGAGTTCGATGCCACCCGGGAGCGCCACCCGGAGATCGACCGCCACCTCGCCGTCGCCGACCTCGTCGTGCTGAACAAGACCGACCGGGTCGGGAGCGAGGAACAGACCCGCATCCGGGACGCCGTCGCCGCGGCAGGCGCACCCGCCGGCGGCGCGGCAGCCGTCATCTGTGCCACGTACGGACGCGTCGACCCCGAGCTGCTCTTCGACCCGGCACTGCTGCCGGACAGCGAGGAGAAGGCGCGTCAGCTCACCTTCGAGGATCTGCTCCTGGCGGAGCGGGCCGGGGAGGAGGGCGGCGCCGGGCACGCGCACCACCTCCACGCCGCGTACGACAGCGTGTCCTTCACCGCGGACGTCCCCATGAGCCCCCGCCGCCTGATGGAGTTCCTCGACTCCCGGCCGCAGGGCCTCTACCGGATCAAGGGGTTCGTCGACTTCGGCGTGGGCGACCGGGCGAACAAGTACGCCCTGCACGCGGTCGGCAGGTTCCTGCGGTTCGACCCGCAGCCCTGGAAGCGCGACGAACCGCGCCGGACCCAGCTGGTGCTGATCGGCTCGGGCATCGCCCCGGAGGCCTTGCACAAGGAGCTGGCCGACTGCCGGGAGAGCGCCGCGCCGGGCCCGGACGCGACGCAGGACGCCGCACATGAACGGAGCATGTGGGGCGTCCTGCGGTACGTACAACGGCCCGGCGACGACGCGTAGCGCTGCGCCACGCGTCGCCCGGCCGGCCCGCTACACCGGGCCGGCGATCACCGCGACCGGCTTGGCCAGCGGCGTCCCCGAACCGTCGCGCCGGGGGTCGGGCTCGGGCAGCTCGCTCGGCGTGCCGTTCTGCTGCGCGGCGCGGGCAGGCGTCTCGCCCGCCCAGCCGAACACCAGGACGTCCTCCCCCTTGAGGAACCGCTGGCAACGCACACCACCGGTGGCCCGGCCCTTGCGCGGGTACTGGTCGAACGGGGTGAGCTTGCACGTCAGCACCGAGTCGTCCAGCGTGCCGTGCGAGCCCGCGACCGTGAACACCACCGCGTCCGCCGCCGGATCCACCGCGGTGAACGAGATCACCTCGGCGTCCGCCACGAGCTTGACCCCTGCCATGCCACCGGCGGGCCGGCCCTGCGGCCGCACCTGCGCCGCCGGGTAGCGCAGCAGCTGCGCGTCGGACGTGATGAAGACCAGATCCTCCTCGCCGGTCCGCAGCTCGGCGGCGCCGACGATCCGGTCACCGTCCTTGAGGGCGATGACCTCCAGCTCGTCCTTGTTGGCCGGGTAGTCCGGCACCACCCGCTTGACGACCCCCTGAAGGGTGCCGATCGCCAGGCCGGGGGAGGCCTCGTCGAGCGTGGTGAGGCAGATGACGGACTCGTCGTTCTCCAGGGTGAGGAACTCGGCGACCATCGCCCCGCCCGACAGACTGGGCGCCGCGTGGGTGTCCGGCAACTGGGGCAGATCGATCACCGAGAGCCGCAGCAGCCGGCCCGTCGACGTCACCACGCCCACGTCGCCACGGGCCGTCGCCGGCACGGCCGACACGATCACATCGTGCTTGGAACGCTTGGCGTCCTCGGCGAGAACGATCGGCTCGTCGTTGGCGGTACGGGCCAGCAGACCGGTCGAGGACAGCAGCACCCGGCACGGGTCGTCCGCGACCTCCAGCGGCACCGAGGCGACCTGCGAACCGGCCGACTCCAGCAGCACCGTACGCCGGTCGGTGCCGAACTTCTTGGCGACCGCGGCCAGTTCGGTGGAGACGAGCCTGCGCAGCTCGGTGTCCGATTCGAGGATGGCGGTCAGCTCGTCGATCTCGCTGTTGAGCCGGTCCCGCTCGCTCTCCAGCTCGATCCGGTCGAACCGGGTCAGCCGACGCAGCGGGGTGTCCAGGATGTACTGCGTCTGGGTCTCGCTCAGCGAGAAGTGCTCGATGAGCCGCTCCTTCGCCTGCGCCGAATTGTCACTGGACCGGATGATCCGGATGACCTCGTCGATGTCGATCAGCGCGACGAGCAGGCCCTCGACCAGATGCAGCCGGTCGCGGCGCTTGCTCCGGCGGAACTCGCTGCGCCGGCGCACCACGTCGAAGCGGTGGTCGAGATAGACCTCCAGGAGCTCCTTGAGCCCCAGCGTGAGCGGCTGTCCGTCGACCAGCGCCACGTTGTTGATGCCGAAGGACTCCTCCATCGGCGTCAGTTTGTAGAGCTGCTCCAGCACGGCTTCCGGCACGAAGCCGTTCTTCACCTCGATGACCAGGCGCAGGCCGTGCTCGCGGTCGGTCAGGTCCTTCACGTCCGCGATGCCCTGGAGCTTCTTCGCCGAGACCAGATCCTTGATCTTGGCGATCACCTTCTCCGGGCCGACGGAGAAGGGCAGTTCGGTGACGACCAGGCCCTTGCGGCGGGCCGTCACATTCTCCACCGAGACGGTCGCACGGATCTTGAACGTGCCGCGCCCGCGGGCGTACGCGTCCTTGATGCCGCCCAGGCCCACGATCCGGCCACCGGTGGGCAGATCGGGACCCGGCACGAACCGCATCAAGGTCTCCAGGTCGGCGCCCGGATGCTTGATCAGATGGCGGGCGGCGGCGATGACCTCGCCCAGGTTGTGCGGCGGCATGTTGGTCGCCATGCCGACCGCGATCCCGGACGACCCGTTGACCAGGAGGTTCGGGTACGCGGCGGGGAGAACGGTCGGCTCCGTCTCCTGGCCGTCGTAATTCGACTGGAAAGCGACGGTGTCCTCGTCGATCGACTCCGTCATCAGTGACGTCGCGTCGGCCATCCGGCACTCGGTGTACCGCATGGCGGCAGGCGGGTCGTCGTTTCCGAGCGAGCCGAAGTTGCCGTGGCCGTCGACCAGGGGGAGCCGCATCGAGAACGGCTGCGCCAGACGGACCAGCGCGTCGTAGATCGACGCGTCCCCGTGCGGGTGCAACTTACCCATGACCTCGCCGACGACGCGGGCACACTTCACGAAGCCGCGATCGGGGCGCAGGCCCATCTCGTTCATCTGGTAGACGATGCGGCGGTGCACCGGCTTCATGCCGTCACGGGCGTCGGGCAGGGCCCGTGAGTAGATCACCGAGTACGCGTACTCGAGGAAGGAGCCCTGCATTTCGTCGACGACGTCGATGTCGAGGATCTTCTCCTCGAAGTCGTCCGGCGGCGGGGTCTTCGTGCTGCGGCGGGCCATCGCTGCTGCGACTCCTTCACGGATTCTGTTCGGGCAACCTCAGGTTCTGACGCGGACCATTGTGGACCGCCGCACTGACATCGCCGACCTCGACCCGTCCCAAGAGGCGTTCCAGACCCCGGTCGGGTCGGTTTTTCGACCCGTCGCGCGGGGGATGCGCCCCTCTTTCACGCGAACTTCCGCAGTATGGGAACTTCGCCAGGTGTCCGTGCGCTTGCTTAAAGTGGCAGGTCTCGCAGGAAATCCAGTATCGCGATCGAAGGGACGTACATGCCCATGGGTCACACGGCCACCGCTCAGGCCGGCTCCGGCGGCTTGACAGCGACCGAGCACCGCCTGGCCAACGGCCTGCGCGTGGTGCTCTCCGAGGACCATCTGACCCCGGTCGCCGCGGTCTGCCTCTGGTACGACGTCGGTTCGCGCCACGAGGTCCAGGGGCGCACCGGTCTGGCTCACCTCTTCGAGCACCTGATGTTCCAGGGATCCGGCCAGGTCAAGGGGAACGGCCACTTCGAGCTGGTGCAGGGGGCCGGCGGTTCGCTCAACGGGACCACCAGCTTCGAGCGCACCAACTACTTCGAGACCATGCCCACGCACCAGCTTGAGCTGGCCCTGTGGCTCGAGGCCGACCGCATGGGCTCGCTGCTCGCCGCGCTCGACGAAGAGTCCATGGAGAACCAGCGCGACGTCGTCAAGAACGAACGCCGCCAGCGCTACGACAACGTCCCGTACGGCACGGCATTCGAGAAGCTCACGGCGCTGGCCTACCCCGAGGGCCACCCGTACCACCACACCCCGATCGGCTCGATGGCCGACCTGGACGCCGCGACCCTCGAGGACGCCCGCACCTTCTTCCGTACGTACTACGCGCCCAACAACGCGGTGCTCTCGGTCGTCGGCGACATCGACCCCGAGCAGACCCTCGCCTGGATCGAGAAGTACTTCGGCTCCATCCCGTCCCACGACGGCAAGCAGCCGCCGCGCGACGGCGCGCTCCCCGAGATCATCGGCGAGCAGCTGCGCGAGGAGGTGCACGAGGAGGTTCCGGCGCGGGCGCTGATGGCCGCCTACCGGCTGCCGCACGACGGCACCCGCGAGTGCGACGCGGCGGACCTCGCGTTGACCGTGCTCGGCGGCGGCGAGTCGTCGCGGCTGCACAACCGCCTGGTCCGCCGTGACCGTACGGCCGTGGCGGCCGGGTTCGGGCTGCTGCGGCTGGCCGGTGCGCCGTCGCTCGGCTGGCTGGACGTCAAGACGTCCGGCGGCGTCGAGGTGCCGCAGATCGAGACCGCGGTCGACGAGGAGCTCGCCCGGTTCGCCGCCGAGGGCCCCACGGCCGAGGAAATGGAGCGCGCGCAGGCCCAGTTGGAGCGCGAATGGCTGGACCGGCTCGGCACGGTCGCCGGCCGTGCCGACGAACTGTGCCGGTTCGCCGTGCTGTTCGGCGACCCGCAGCTCGCCCTGACCGCCGTGCAGCGGGTGCTCGACGTCACCGCGGAGGAGGTCCAGGCCGCCGCCAAGGCCCAGCTGCGCCCCGACAACCGCGCGGTGCTGGTCTACGAGCCGGTCGAATCGACCGAGCCCGCGGACGCAGCGGACACCGACGAGACCGACGCCGACGACACCGACGCGCACGAAGGAGCGGACAAGTGACCGACGCTGCCGCGACTGGAGTTTCGATGCAGTACCACCCGCAGCCGGCCCCCGGCGTCGCCCGCCCCTGGGCCTTCCCCGCGCCGGAGCGCGGCGCCCTGCCCAACGGCCTCACGGTGCTGCGCTGCCACCGCCCCGGTCAGCAGGTCGTGGCGGTCGAGATCTTCCTCGACGCCCCGCTGGACGCCGAGCCCGAGGGCCTCGACGGTGTGGCCACGATCATGTCGCGGGCGCTGTCGGAGGGCACGGACAAGCACACCGCGGAGGAGTTCGCCGCCGAGCTGGAGCGCTGCGGCGCCACCCTCGACGCGCACGCCGACCACCCCGGCCTCCGCGTCTCCCTGGAGGTCCCGGCCTCCCGGCTGGCCAAGGCGCTCGCACTGGTCGCCGAGGCGCTGCGGGCGCCCGCCTTCGCCGACAGCGAGATCGAGCGGCTGGTACGCAACCGGCTCGACGAGATCCCGCACGAGCAGGCCAACCCGGCCCGGCGCGCCGCCAAGCAGCTCTCCAAGGAGCTCTTCCCGGCCGCGGCACGCATGTCGCGCCCGCGCCAGGGCACCGAGGAGACGGTGGAGCGGATCGACTCGGCTGCCGTGCGTGCCTTTTTCGACGCCCACGTCCGGCCGTCCGCGGCGACCGCCGTGGTCGTGGGCGACCTCACCGGCATCGACCTGGACGCCCTGCTCGCCGACACCCTCGGCGACTGGTCGGGAGAGGCCGCCGAGCCCCGTCCCGCCCCGCCGATCACCGCCGACGACACCGGGCGGGTGGTGATCGTCGACCGTCCGGGCGCAGTGCAGACACAGCTGCTGATCGGCCGGATCGGCGCCGACCGGCATGACAGCGTGTGGCCGGCCCAGGTGCTCGGTACGTACTGCCTGGGCGGCACACTCACCTCCCGTCTCGACCGTGTGCTGCGCGAGGAGAAGGGCTACACGTACGGCGTACGGGCCTTCGCCCAGGTGCTGCGGTCGTCGGCCCCGGACTCCGCCTCGGGCGCGACCGGGGCCGCGATGCTGGCCATCAGCGGCTCCGTGGACACGGAGTCCACCGAACCGGCGCTCAAGGACCTGTGGACGGTCCTGCGGACGCTGGCGGCCGAGGGCCTGACCGACGAGGAGCGCGAGACGGCGGTGCAGAACCTCGTGGGTGTCGCGCCCCTGAAGTTCGAGACGGCGGCCTCCGTCGCGGGCACCCTCGCCGACCAGGTGGAGCAGCACCTCCCCGACGACTACCAGGCGCAGCTGTACGCCCGGCTCGCGGAGACCGGCACGGTCGAGGCGACGGCGGCGGTCGTCAGCGCCTTCCCGGGTGACCGGCTGGTCACGATCCTCGTCGGCGACGCGGCACGGATCGAGGAGCCCGTCCGGGCTCTGGGCATCGGAGAAGTGTCGGTGGTCACCGGCTGACGACCGCCCGCCGGACGGCCGACCCGGTGGTCACCGGCTGCCGGATCGGCCGCCCCGCCGTGGCCGCCCTGTCGGACGGCCAGTCCGGCTATCCGGTATATCGCCACATATCGAGACAAAGGGAAGGCTCTGGCGAGCAAGTTCTCGCCGGAGCCTTCCCTTTTGTCCGTTCTGATGGGGAGGTTGCCTGTCTGCCCTGTGGGATGCGCTACAAAACGTCCTGTCCGTTTGGTGAATGAAAGCGACCCCGCTTAGCGTCGGCTCGGCTGTCCGTCACTCGTATGCCGCATCCGCGACGTACCGGACAGTCATCGCCGAGTCCCCGTCAGGCGCGAGCCTGGGGAGCCGGGGACCCACGTAGTCCCTGGGGTGAATCGGATGCCTGAGCCTCGATGGGGCCGGGGCGTCCGTAGGAGACCTTCCTGCTCCGAACCCGTCAGCTAACCCGGTAGGCGAGAAGGAAGGAAAGGATCAGCCACTTCATGGCGTTCACCCGTGCCACCGGGAAGCACCGTGCCCCGAGTCGACTGACGCGCAGGAGCGCGAAGGTCGTCGGCGTCGCGGCTCTGGCCACCACCGGCGTCATCGGCGGCATGGCCGCTCCGGCCCTCGCCGCCGACTCCGAGGCCCTCTCCGCGAGCGACACCGGCCTCAACCAGGTCATCGCCATCGACAAGACCCTCGCCGACCGGATCGACGCTCAGGCCGACGCGCAGCAGCACCAGGCCGACGTCGCGGCGAAGGCGAAGGCGGAGGCCCAGCGGAAGGCCGAGGCCAAGAAGAAGGCCGAGGCCGAGGCCGACGCGAAGCGCGCCGCCGAGGCCCGTGCCGAGAAGGCACGCGCCGCCCGGTCCGCCGAGCGCACCCGGCTGGGCTCCTTCCAGCTCCCGGTCGCCGGTTCGTACGTCACCACCGGTTACAAGTCCAGCGGCTCGCTCTGGTCCTCCGGCAGCCACTCGGGCATCGACTTCCACGCCGCGTCCGGCAGCTCCGTCGTCGCCGTCGGCGCCGGTACGGTCGTCGAGGCCGGCTGGGGCGGCGCGTACGGCAACAACATCGTGCTCCGGATGACGGACGGCACGTACACGCAGTACGGCCACCTCTCCTCGATCGGCGTCTCCGTCGGCCAGAGCGTCGGCGCGGGCCAGCAGATCGGCCTCTCCGGCTCGACCGGCAACTCCACCGGGCCGCACCTCCACTTCGAGGCCCGGACGACGCCGTCGTACGGCTCCGACATGGACCCGGTCGCGTATCTGCGCGCCCACGGCGTCAGCGTCTGACCGACGCCCCACCGCAGCACCTCGTCGAAGGCCCCGGCAGCATGCCGGGGCCTTCGGCATGCCCGCCGTGTGCCCGCGGACGCCGACCGTCCGTCGAACCGCCCCGTGGCCAAAAGATATTCATGAATTTCTGCCCGGCGTCGGAAATGCGACCGCATTGCAATAGAGTCGCAGAACAGGCGTCGGCCGACCGCGTTTCGCGGGGATTAAGGCGGAGGTTCGGACATGCGCATTCCGGCGCATTCGGTATGTACGGCAATCCGTGACGACATCGTCTCCGGTGTCTTCGAACGCGGCAGCCGTCTCACGGAGGAGTTGCTGGCACGCCGTTACGGGGTCTCCCGTGTCCCGGTACGGGAAGCGCTGCGCACTTTGGAGTCCGAGGGCTTCGTGGTCACCCGCCGGCACGCGGGTGCCTGCGTCGCCGAGCCCACCGAGCTGGAGGCGGCCGACCTGTTGGAGGCCCGGATGCTGCTGGAGCCGCTGGGCGCCGCACGCGCCGCGCAACGCCGCACCGAGGCGCACCTCAAGGTGCTGCGCGGTCTCGTGCGGCTCGGCCAGGACCGGGCCAGGCGGGGCGAGAGCGGGGATCTGCGCTCGCTGGGCGGCTGGTTCCACGAGACGCTGGCGCAGGCCTCCGGCAGCCCCGGCCTGATCGCGCTGCTCACCCAGCTGCGACACAAGATCGCCTGGATGTACGCGGTCGAGCAGCCGGCCAGGCCGGTGGATTCCTGGGCCGAGCACGGTGCCATCGTGGACGCGGTGGCGCGCGGCGACGCGGAACGGGCCAGGGCGCTGGCCGCCCATCACGCGGAACGGGCCGCCGCCGCGCACCGGCTGCGCCGGACCGACCGGCCGGGCCGGCGGCCCGCCGCTCCCCGCACTGGGCGCGTGAGGACCTCGCAACATTCCGTAAACACCGCAGGCGTCCGGCATTAACAATTACGCCGTATACAAAGAGGCGTGATTTCGCGGGGCCATTTCGTCCTGCCTGAAATTGGCGTGCCGGAATTTCGTGTGCTCCCCCCGGACGGTCCGTTCCGGGAAAACGAAAGAGCCGCGGCTCCGGTTCAGGGTGCCGCGGCTCTCTCGGGGAAATCGTTTCAGACGGTCTCCGGGAGCTCCTCGAGTCCCTCGGTGACCAGCTTCGCAAGACGGTCCAGGGCGGCTTCGGAGTCATCGGCCTCGGAGGCGAGCACGATCTCCTCGCCACCCTGCGCGCCGAGACCGAGGACCGCGAGCATGGAGGCGGCGTTCACCGGGTTGCCGTCGGCCTTGGAGATCGTCACGGGGACGCCGGAAGCCGTGGCGGCACGGACGAAGATGGAAGCGGGGCGGGCGTGCAGGCCCTCGGCCCAACCGACGTTGACGCGGCGCTCAGCCATGGTTCTGCCCTTCACGAATCAAAAGTTGTCTAGACCAGTCTCTCACGCGGTGCGCAGTGCTCCGGCCGACCCGGGGAACGCCCGCAACGCCTGGTGAACCGCCGATCGGCCCTCTCAGACTGCCCCGGCCCCGAGACCTACGCGACTGCTGGCGGAGCCGTAGTCTTTGCCCATGCAGCCCGCGCCGGAGCAGAGTCCGCATCACGCCTATCCCGACCACTGGGAAGCGGACGTGGTGCTCCGCGACGGAGGCACCGCGCGCATCAGGCCCATCACCACGGACGATGCCGAACGGCTGGTCAGCTTTTACGAGCAGGTCTCCGACGAGTCGAAGTACTACCGGTTCTTCGCCCCGTACCCCCGGCTGTCCGACCGGGACGTGCACCGCTTCACCCATCACGACTACGTCGACCGGGTGGGACTCGCCGTCACGGTCGGCGGCGAGTTCATCGCGACCGTCCGCTACGACCGGATCGACGAGCGCGGCAGGCCCGCCTCCGCACCCGCCGACGAGGCCGAGGTCGCCTTCCTCGTCCAGGACGCGCACCAGGGCCGGGGCGTCGCCTCGGCGCTCCTCGAACACATCGCGGCCGTTGCCCGCGAGCGTGGCATCCGCCGCTTCGCCGCCGAGGTGCTGCCCGCCAACAACAAGATGATCAAGGTGTTCCGGGATGCCGGATACACCCAGCAGCGCAGCTTCGAGGACGGCTCCGTCCATCTCACCCTGGACCTCGAACCGACCGCCGAGTCCCTCGCCGTCCAGCGCGGCCGTGAGCAGCGGGCGGAGGCGCGGTCCGTGCAACGCCTGCTGGCCCCCGGCTCCGTCGCCGTCATCGGTGTCGGCCGGACCCCCGGCGGTGTCGGCCGCACGGTCCTGCGCAACCTCCTCGGGGCCGGCTTCACCGGACGTACGTACGCCGTGAACCGCGCCTTCGGCGCCGACCGGGCCACGGTCGACGGCGTCCCCGCCCACCGCTCGATCGGCGAGATCGGCGAACCGGTCGACCTCGCGGTCGTCGCCGTCCCCGCCGACCGGGTTCCGGAAGCCGTCGCGGACTGCGGCGAGCACGGAGTCCAGGGTCTGGTCGTCCTCTCCGCCGGATACGCCGAATGGGGCGCCGAGGGCCGGGAACGGCAGCGTGAACTGGTCCGCCAGGCCCGCTCGTACGGAATGCGGATCATCGGCCCGAACGCCTTCGGCCTCATCAACAACGCGGAAACGGTTCGGCTGAACGCTTCGCTCGCCCCCGAGCCGCCCGCCCCCGGGCGCATCGGCCTCTTCACCCAGTCCGGAGCGATCGGCATCGCGCTGCTCTCCGGGCTCTACCGGCGCGGCGCGGGCCTGTCCACCTTCATCTCCGCGGGCAACCGCGCCGACATCTCGGGCAACGACTTCCTCCAGTACTGGTACGAGGACCCCGACACCGATGTCGCGCTGCTGTACCTCGAATCGCTCGGCAACCCCCGCAAGTTCACCCGCCTCGCGCGGCGCACCGCGGCGGTGAAGCCGGTGGTCGTGGTGAAGGGCGCCCGGCACAGCGGCTCCACTCCGCCGGGCCACGCGGTGCCGATCAGCCGGATCCCGGACGCGACGGTCTCGGCGCTCATGCGGCAGGCGGGCGTGATCCGGGTCGACACGGTGACGGAGATGGTCGACGCGGGTCTCCTCCTCGCCGATCAGCCGCTGCCGGCCGGCCCCCGGGTCGCGATCCTCGGCAACTCCGAATCGCTCGGCCTCCTCACGTACGACGCCTGCCTCGCCGAGGGGCTGCGCCCGCGCCCGCCCCTCGACCTCACCACCGCCGCCACCCCGCAGGACTTCAGGAACGCCCTGGCCGAGGCCCTCGCCGACGACGGCTGCGACTCGGTGGTCGTGACGGCGATCCCGTGGGTGGGCGAGGACGGCGAGGCGGAAGCGGGCGACGGAGAGGTGCTCGCGGCCGCGCTCCACACGGCCGCCGACGCGGGTCCGGCCAAGCCGGTGGCCGTCGTGCATGTCGAGATCGGCGGGCTGGCGGAGGCCCTCGCCGCGGCCACCAGCACGGTCGCGCAGCCGCGCCCCTCGGCGCAGCCCTCCTCGGCCCCGGCCGCGCCCCCCACACGCACCGGAGCCGCCAATCCGGCCGACCCCGGCCCGGCGCCCGCCTCCCCCGGATCCGCAGCCCCCCTCGCGGGCGACGGCGCCCCGGGCACCCGCATTGGCCGGATCCCCGCCTATCCCGCAGCCGAACGGGCGGTGCGGGCCCTGGCCGAGGCGGTGCGGTACGCGCAGTGGCGACGCCAGGCCGCCGTGCCCGGCAAGGTGCCCGAGTTCCTCGACGACACCATCGACGAGCCGGGCGCCGCCGAGCTCATCGACACCCTCCTCGGCCCCGACCCCGACCCGCGGGGCCGGCCGCTCGCACACGAGGAGGCCCGCGAACTCCTGGGCCGCTACGGCATCACCGTACGGCCGACGCTCCCGGCGCCCGACCCGGACGCCGCCGTCGCCGCGGCGCAGTCGCTCGGCTACCCCGTGGCGCTCAAGACCACCGCGCCGCATCTGCGCCACCGGGCCGATCTCGGCGGCGTCCGGCTGGACCTCGCCAACGAGACCGCGCTGCGCCGGGCGTACGGCGAGCTGACCGACCTGCTCGGCAAGCCCGCCGAACTCCAGCCCGTCGTCCAGGCCATGGCGCCGCGCGGCGTCGACACCGTCGTACGGGCCTCGATCGACCCGGCGGCGGGCGCCGTCCTCTCCTTCGGGCTCGCGGGCGCGCCCTCCGAACTCCTCGGCGACACCGCCCACCGCCTGGTTCCGGCCACCGACCGCGACGCCGCCGAGCTGATCCGGTCCATCCGGGCGGCCCCGGTGCTGTTCGGCTGGCGCGGCGCGGCGCCCGTGGACACGGCGTCGCTCGAAGAGCTGCTGCTACGGGTCTCCCGGCTGGTCGACGACCACCCCGAGGTGGTCTCCATCGCCCTGGAACCGGTCGTGGTCGCCACCCAGGGGCTGACCGTCCTCGGCGCGAGCGTCCGCCTCTCGCCGCCCCCGGCCCGCACCGATCTCGGCCCCCGCCGCCTCCCCAACTACTGACCCCGGCGGTGTCCGCCCCGGCCCGGACGCCGTCCCGCCCGAGGGTCCCGGTCCGCCCTGTCGCGCAACGTCCCCGGCAGTCATCCGCCCCCCGTAGGATGGTCCTCATGGCTAAGACCGGTACGACGACCCAGGGGCTGCGCGCGGCGATCGAGCGCAGTGGCTACTACCCGGCCCTCGTGGCCGAGGCGGTGGAGGCCGCCGTGGGCGGTGAGCCGGTCGCTTCGTACCTGGTGCACCAGGAGACCACGTTCGACTCCAACGAGGTGCGCCGCCACGTCACTGTCCTGGTCCTGACGGACAACCGTTTCATCGTCAGCCACACCGACGAGCAGAACGCCGACACCAGCTCCCCGACCCCGTACGCCACCACCTCCACGGAGTCGGTCAAGCTCGACCGGATCTCGTCGGTCGTGGTCAGCCGTGTCGTGGCCAACCCCGAGAAGTACGTACCGGGCACGCTGCCCCGCGAGGTCGTCCTCACCATCGGCTGGGGCGCGGTCTCCCGGATCGACCTGGAGCCGGCCGCCTGCGGCGACCCCAACTGCGAGGCCGACCACGGCTACACCGGCAACTCCACCGCCGACGACCTGAGCCTGCGGGTCAGCGAGGCCGGCGACGGCCCGGACACCGTGCGCCAGACCCTCGCCTTCGCCCAGGCGCTCTCCGAGGCCACGGCCGCGACCGCGGCGACCGGCCGCTGATGGTGCAGCAGGCCTGGCAGGAGCCCGATCTGCTCGCCGTCGGGAGCGCCCCGGTCCCGGAGTACGGCAGCGGATCGCTCGCCGACCTGCTGCCCACGCTCGTCGCCGGACAGGGCGTGCCGGGCTTCACCGCGGCGATCCCCGAACTCACCCCCGCCGACCGGAACTGCGTGTTCCTGATCGACGGCCTCGGCTGGGAGCAGATCAAGGCCCACCCCGACGAGGCACCGTTTCTGCACTCCCTGCTCCCCACCTCGCGCGGCGGCACCGGCCGGCCGATAACGGCGGGCTTCCCGGCCACCACGGCCACCTCGCTGGCCTCCGTGGGGACGGGGCTTCCGCCCGGGGAGCACGGCCTGCCCGGCTACACGGCACGCAATCCGGAGACCGGCGAGCTGATGAACCAGCTCCGCTGGAAGCCCTGGACCTCCCCGAAGGCCTGGCAGCCGTACCCCACCGTCTTCAAGCTCGCCGACACGGCGGGCGTGCGTACCGCCCAGGTTTCCGCCCCCTCCTTCGAGCAGACCCCGCTCACCAAAGTCGCGCTCAGCGGCGGCTCGTTCCTGGGCCGGCTGTCCGGCGAGGAACGGATGGACACCGCCGCCGAACGGCTTGCCGCGGGCGACCGGTCGCTCGTCTACACGTACTACAGCGAGGTCGACGGCAAGGGGCATCGCTTCGGTGTCGACTCCGACGCCTGGCGCGGACAGCTGATGTACGTGGACGGACTGGCACGGCGCCTGGCCGAACAGCTCCCGCCCCGCTCGGCGCTGTACATCACCGCCGACCACGGCATGATCGACATCCCGTTCGACGAGCAGTCCCGGATCGACTTCGACGAGGACTGGGAGCTGCGCGCGGGCGTCGCCCTGCTCGGCGGCGAGGGCCGGGCCCGCCATGTGTACGCCGTCCCGGGAGCCGAGAACGATGTGCTGACCGTCTGGCAGGAAGTGCTCGGCGAGCAGTTCTGGGTAGCGAGCAGGGACGAGGCGATCGCGGCCGGCTGGTTCGGCCCGAAGATCGACGAACGCGTGCACGGCAGGATCGGCGACGTCGTCGCGGCGGCCCACGACGACGTGGTGATCACCGCCTCCGTCAATGAGCCGCACGAGTCCGCGATGGTCGGCATGCACGGCTCGATGACCCCCGTCGAGCAGCTCGTCCCGCTCCTCGAAGTACGCTCGTAACCGCGTTTTTCCGCCAACAGTCGCTTCCCCGCCCGAAAGGTGCTCAGTTCCTCATGCCCGAGCTTGTGTTCTTCTCCGGAACGATGGACTGCGGAAAGAGCACGCTGGCGCTGCAGATCGGCCACAACCGTTCGGCACGCGGCCTGCAAGGCGTGATCTTCACCCGTGACGACCGGGCGGGGGAGGGCAAGCTCTCCTCGCGTCTGGGACTGGTCACCGAGGCCGTCGAGGCCGATGAGGGCATGGATCTGTACGCCCATCTCGTCGACCGGATAAGCCGGGGCGGCCGGGCGGACTACGTGATCGTGGACGAGGCGCAGTTCCTGGCTCCCGTCCAGATCGACCAGCTCGCACGCATCGTCGACGACCTCGACATGGACGTCTTCGCGTTCGGCATCACCACCGACTTCCGGACCAAGCTGTTCCCCGGATCCCAGCGTCTGATCGAGCTCGCCGACCGGGTCGAGACGCTCCAGGTCGAAGCGCTCTGCTGGTGCGGCGCACGGGCCACGCACAACGCCCGGACGGTCGGCGGCGAGATGGTCGTCGAGGGCGCCCAGGTGGTCGTGGGAGACGTCAACCAGCAGGCGGGCGAGGTCGGTTACGAGGTGCTGTGCCGGCGCCACCACCAGCGCAGGACGACCAGCGCGAGCGCCCGTGCGGGCGCGCTGTCGCCGGACGTGCTGCCCGTCACCTCCGTCTGAACCCGCCCCGTCGGCGCCCCCGCGAGGCTGCTTAGGATGACGCTGTGAACACGGTGAGCGGGGAAGGGACCGGGTCCGGACCGGGCCCGCTGGGCAAGGTGCAGCCCAGGCAGCTGATCGTGACCGTCTACGGGCTGTACGCACGTGACACCGACGGCTGGATGTCGGTGGCCTCGCTGATCCAGCTGCTCGCCGACCTCGACGTCGAGGCACCGACCGTACGCTCCTGCGTGTCCCGGCTGAAGCGGGCCGGACTGCTGGAGGCCCAGTCGGTGTCCGGAGCGGCCGGATACCGGATCTCACCCGAGACCGAGCGGATACTGCGCGACGGCGATCCGCGCATCTTCGCGGCCCGGCGGGCCACCGTGGACGAGGGCTGGGTGCTGGTCGTCTTCTCGGTGCCCGAGTCCGAACGCGCCAAGCGGCACACCCTGCGCACCCAGCTCACCCGGCTCGGCTTCGGTTCCGTGTCGGCCGGGGTGTGGATCGCTCCGGGACATGTGCACGACGAGGCGGAGTCCATGCTGGCCAGGCACGGACTGCGCTCGTACGCCGATCTCTTCCGGGCCGACTACCTGTCGGCCGGCGGGGGCGACGAAGACGAACTCGCCGCGAAGGTCCGCTCCTGGTGGGACACCGCCCGGCTCCAGCGGCTGTACGTCGAATTCCTCGCCGCGCACCGTCCGGTGGCCGAGCGGATCGCGAACGGCACCGCAGTGACGGACCGCCAGGCGTTCACGGCGTACACCGGGGTCCTCACCGACTGGCGCCGGCTCGTCTATCTCGATCCCGGTGTCGCGCGTGAACTGCTGCCCGGCGAATGGAGCGGAACGCACGCCTCCGAGCTCTTCGACGAGATGCACGCCCGGCTGGCCGGCCCCGCCCACCGGCATGTCGAACGGGTCCGGGCGCGCTGACGTTCCCCGCTGCCGGACCGCTCAGCGAGGGTCCGACCGGACGATCGTGAACACCGCGCCCTCCGGGTCCGCCACGGTCGCCACCCGGCCGCTCGACGCCTCCCGGGGCGGCTGCAGAATGTATCCGCCGAGCTCCACCACGCGCCGGGCCGCCTCGTCGGTGTCGGTGACCTCGAAGTACGTCATCCAGTGCGGACCGCGGTCGCGCGGCAGGGCGTGGCCGACGCCGTGCAGCGAGGCCACCGGGCGGCCCGCCAGATGCAGGGTCTGATAGTCGAAGTCGGCCGAGACGACCGCCTCCGCCTCGTAGCCGAAAACCGTCTGGTAGAACTTGCAGACCGTCGCGGTCTCGCGGGTCACCAGCTCGTTCCAGACCGGTGTGCCGGGAGCCCCGGCGAGCGCCGTGCCGACATGCGCGGCGGCCTGCCAGACCCCGAAGACCGCACCGCTGGGGTCGGAGGCGAGGGCGAGCCGGCCCGCCTCGCCCGCGTCGAGCGGCCCCACGGCGACCGTGCCGCCGCAGGACCGGATGGTCTCCGCCGTGAGATCTGCGTCGTCGGTGGCCAGATAGGTCGTCCAGGCGACCGGCAGGTGCCGGTCGGGCGGCAGCTGTCCGATGCCCGCCACCACTTTCCCGTCGATCAGCGCCCGGACGTACGGACCCAGCTGGTCCGGACCCGGCACGAATTCCCAGCCGAACAGATCGGCGTAGAAGTCCTGGGTCGCGCTCAGGCCGTGCACGATCAGACTCACCCAGCAAGGTGTTCCGGGCGTACGCGGAGCGGCAGCCTCGGTCATCGTCACTCTCTCCTCGGACCATCGGGGTGGCCGTACGGGGGGAACGGGGCCGACGTGCCGTCATGCGGTACGGGATGTGTACGCCCCGTGCAGATATTTGCACCACCCGGCGCACGAAGTGCTCCGGCCGCGCCGCACTTTCCGGGATCTCGACCATGGGAGACCGGTTTAGTGTGGTATGTCCGTTGCGACGGTGCTACGGGTGGGATGGCTCCTGCGCGAGGATGGCACCCATGAAGCCCATCATCACCGCATCCGAATACGCGAGCGAGTCGGCGGGGCCACGTCCGCCGGTGCTCCTCGACGTACGTTGGCAACTGGGTGGCCCGCACGGGCGACCCGACTACGAGACCGGGCACATTCCCGGTGCGGTCTTTGTCGATCTGGACGCGGAACTCGCAGGTCCGGCAGGTAGCGGCGGCCGTCACCCACTGCCCGATCCGGAGGTGTTCGGGGCGGTGATGCGCCGGGCCGGCGTCTCCCGGGAAACCCCGGTGGTCGTGTACGACGGTGGCCTGGGCTGGGCGGCCGCGCGCGCCTGGTGGCTGCTGCGCTGGACGGGGCACCCGGACGTCCGGGTCCTGGACGGTGGTCTCGCCGCCTGGCCGGGTGAACTCCAGAAGGAGGATCCGGCCCCGGCCGAGGGTGACTTCCGGCCCGTTCCCGGTGCGCTGGCTGTGCTGGACGCGGACGGGGCGTCGGCGCTGGCCCGCTCCGGTCTGCTGCTCGACGCCCGTGCCGCCGAGCGCTACCGGGGCGATGTGGAGCCGATCGACCGGGTGGGCGGCCACATCCCGGGCGCCGTCTCGGCCCCGACCTCCGAGAACACGGGTGACGACGGCCGGTTCCTGGCCGCGGAGGTGCTGGCGGAGCGCTTCAGGGGGCTCGGCACCGACCGGGCGGCTGAGATCGGCGTCTACTGCGGCTCCGGGGTCTCCGGCGCCCATGAAGTGCTGGCCCTGGCCGTCGCCGGCATCCCCGCGGCGCTGTACGCGGGATCCTGGTCCGAGTGGTCCGGCGACAAGTCCCGCCCGGTCGCCACGGGGCCCGAACCCCAGTAACGGAACGCGCGCCGGCCGCACCGACCGGCATTGCGGCCCCCGGACCCGTAAGCGCGAGGCGCGGCGGACGCACACGGCACGAGGGCCCGCACGCAGTGGCGTACGGGCCCTCTTCATGCCGTGGTCACCCCGCTCAGTCCTGTTTCTTGCGGCGTGTGCCGAAGACGATCTCGTCCCAGGTCGGTACGGCGGCCCGGCGGCCCGGCCGGACGCCGTCCGCCTCGGCCTGGCGGTCCGTCGTACCGGTCAGCCGGTCGCGATGACCGGCCACCGCCCGCGGCATCAGCACATCCGCATAGGCGGAACCGGCGCCCGCGGAGGCTGCTGCGGCCGGCGGTTCGTCGGCCTCCGGCTCCTGCGCGGCGGGCTCGATCGCGGGCGGCTCGGGCGGAGCCGGCCGCTCCGGCACCACCATGTCGCCACGGAAACTCGGCACCGCCTCCAGCAGGCTGGTCAGCGAGTCGCGCTCACCGGCCGAGGCGGACGCGATGTGCTCCTCGGGCTCGGGCGGGGGCGGCGGGGCCGTGGGCCGTTCCATCTGGCGGTCCAGGGCGCGGTCCAGCGGCCGGTCGCGCGGCAGCCGGGCGATCCGGGGCACGAACGGGAAGCTCGGCTCGGGCGCGGCGACATCGTCGGTCTCGCCGATCAGCGAACGCGCCTCGTCGTCCACGGCCTGGACGAGCCGGCGCGGCGCGTCGTACGTCCAGCTCGCCGAGTGCGGCTCGCCCGCGACGCGGTAGACCAGCAGGACTTCCCAGGTGCCGTCGTCCCGGCGCCAGGAATCCCACTGGACGGTCTCCTTGTCGGCGCCGCGCAGCAGCAGCCGCTCCTGTACCGCCTCGCCGAGCTGGGGGCCGGTGTTCTCGCCGGGACGGCGCACGGGAGTCTTCCGGGCCCGCTCGGCCATGAAGGCGCGCTCCGCGAGCACGGGGCCCTCGAAGCGGCGGACACGGTCGACGGGGATCCCGGCGAACTGGGCGACCTCCTCCGCGGAGGCACCGGCTCGTATCCGCGCCTGGATGTCGCGGGGGCGGAGGTGGCTCTCCACCTCGATCTCGATCTGGCCGAGCCGCGCGCGGTCGTTGCGCACGGCGGCTCGCAGCCGCTCGTCGATGGGAAGCGTGTACTCCGTGCTGTCCGCAGCCTTGAGCACCAGTCGTGTGCCGTCGTTGGAGACGGCCACGACACGCAGTTCGGGCATGGGGACCTCCCGGGTGGTGCCTGCCGACGTCACGTGCGTCGCTGCTTCCGCTAGTCGAGTGTGGCCTGCCCGGGTGCAGCCTGCCACAACATTGCCGTGTTGCCCGGCGTGTCGGGCGTGAGCCCTTGATCGCCGGTATGACACGGTGACCTATTCTGCAACAGAAAGTGACTGTTGGTCACCTCATGTAGCCAGTCCCCGTGCGATGCCGTGGCGCCGCCGGATCGAGTGCCTCCTTCGGCCCCCTCCCGAAGATCCCGGACACCCACACGGGAGTCCGGCCCCAGGGCTCGCCACAGTACTCCATTCGGGCCACGAGGGTGGACCGCCGCGCCGCCGAAGTTCTCGTGAGGTGCGGGAGTTGAGTCGCCCGGCCCGGGGTGGTGCGCCCCTCGCGCGTGTCCTGCTTCACAGAATCCCCGGAAGCGGAACCAATCACTTCGCTCAAATGTCCCTTCCTGTTGCATGGTGGGAGAGATGTCAATCAAGGGCTGGAAATGGTACAGAAGCCGGAAAGTGACATAGAACCCAAGGAAAGGCGTATCGATCTGAGCCTGCCGCAGGTGGCGGGCAGTGCCGTGGCGGCGGTCGCGGCAGCGGTGGCGGCCTCCCAGCTGGGTGTGTACGGAACGATCCTCGGCGCCGGAGTGATGAGCGTCGTCGCCACCTGTGGCGGTTCGGTCTTCCAGCACTTCTTCCGGCGTACGGGGGAGCAGATCCGCGAGGTCACGGTCCAGGTGAAGCACCCGGACCGTGAGGTGACCGTGCATACGCGTGAGACGAGCGGTGCGCGTGCGGTGAAGGGGGCGCGACGGCCGCCTGCCGGAACTCCCGCCGGAGCCACGGACGCCACCACGATGATGCCCGCCGTGGACGCCACGACCGTGCTGCGCAGGGCGGACGCCGCGACCGCGCCGAGTGATGCGGCGGACGATCCGGACCGTACGCGGATGCTGCGGCCCCTCGACGCGACCCAGCTGCTCACCACGGGGCGCCCGGACCCGGACGAGGAGTTCTCCGACGCCACCACGCACGGCACCCGGATCCGCGGCTGGAAGCGGTCGGCGCTCGGGGCGGCCGTGGTCTTCGTCCTCACGATGGCCGGAATCACCACGTACGAGCTGATCTCCGGCAACGACCTGAGCGGTGGCCAGGGCACGACCGTCGGCTCCGTCGTGCGCGGCGGGGAGCGGAGTTCCGGGTCGGACGATCCGGCGCCGTCGACGAGCACCGGCCCCGGCCAGGAGCGGACGCCGGGCCAGGAGAGCGGCACGACGCCCGGTACGGACCCGCAGGGCGGCCGGAGCCAGAACCCGGACGCCGGTCAGGGCGACCACTCCTCGGCCGATCCGACGCCCGGTCCCACGCCGTCCGGCAACACCGGTGACCGTACGAGCCCGTCTCCGGCGGCCACTCCCTCCCCGTCGGCGCCCGGCGACGGCGCCACCGCCGGCACGGACCCCGCGGGCGGGGGCGCGGCCCCGGCACCGGGCGACGGCGCCACCGCCGGCACGGACACCGGGCAGTGAACGGCCCCGGCGCCCGGGGCACGTACGCCCGGGGCGCGCGGGGCTGTCGCGGGCCGGGAAGCCCTACTCGCCCAGGACCCGGCGCAGGTAGTCGTTGCCGAAGAGCCGGTCCGGGTCCAGCCGGTCGCGTACGGCGGTGAACTCGCCGAAGCGCGGGTACACCCCGGCGAGGTACTCGGCATCGCGGGTGTTGACCTTGCCCCAGTGCGGGCGCCCGCCGTGGGCGGTCATGATGCGCTCGACCGCCGTGAAGTACGCCTGGTAGGGCGTGCCCTTGTAGAGATGGACGGCGATGTACGCGCTGTCGCGGCCCGAGGCCGTGGAGAGCGCGATGTCGTCCGCGGGGGCGGTACGGACCTCCACCGGGAAGCTGACCCGCAGCGGCGAACGCTCGACCATCGCCTTCACCTCGCGCAGTGCCTCCACGGCGGCCTCGCGCGGCAGCGCGTACTCCATCTCCACGAAGCGGACCCGGCGCGGGCTGGTGAAGACCTTGTACGGGATGTCGGTGTACGTACGGGCCGACAGGGCGCGGCTGGAGAGCTTGGCGATCGACGGAATGGTGGCGGGGACCGCCCGGCCGAGCGAACAGGCCACCTGGAAGATCCCGTTGGAGAGGAGCTCGTCCTCGATCCAGCCGCTGACCTTTCCGGGCGGGGCGGCGGGGCCCGCGCTGCGGTTGTTGCGCTTGGTGTTGCAGTTCCCGGTGTGCGGGAACCAGTAGAACTCGAAGTGCTCGTTCTCGGCGACCAACTCGTCGAAGTCGCCCGTGACCCGGTCGAAGGTCATCGGCTCCTCGCGTGCCGTCAGCAGGAAGACCGGCTCCACGGCGAAGGTGATCGCCGTGATGACACCCAGCGCGCCGAGCCCGATCCGGGCGACGGCGAAGATGTCGGCGTTCTCCTTCTCCGAGCACGTCAGCACCGTGCCGTCGGCGGTGACCAGTTCGAGGGCGTGGATCTGCGCGGATATGGACGCCGAGTCACGGCCGGTGCCATGGGTGCCGGTCGAGGTGGCGCCCGCGACCGTCTGCTCCATGATGTCGCCCATGTTGGTGAGCGAGAGGCCCTCGCGGGCCAGGGCGGTGTTCAGCCGCTTCAGCGGGGTGCCGGCCTCGACGGTCACCGTCATCGCCTCGCGGTCGATGTTCCGGATGCCGGTGAGCAGGTCCGGGCGGATCAGTACGCCGTCGGTGGCCGCCGTCGCGGTGAAGGAGTGCCCGGTGCCGACCGGCTTCACCCGCAGGCCGTCCTCGGACGCCCGGCGCAGCACCTCGGCGAGCTCCGGCACGGAGGCGGGGGACACGGCCCGTACCGGACGGCCGCTGACATTCCCCGCCCAGTTACGCCACGCGTTCGTCGTCGTCCGTGCGTCGGTGTCGGTCATCTTCCGCGCGCCCTTTCTCGGGAACCGGCCCGCTGAGCCGGCGATACCCCAGGAACGCCACCGCGGCCGCGAGCGCTCCCGCCACGACGGGTACCGCGTACCCCGCCTCGGCCCCCGACGCGTCGACCGCCCAGCCGGCGGCCGAGGAGCCGAGCGCCACCCCGACGGCGAGCCCGGTGCTGGTCCAGGTCATGCCCTCGGTCAGTTCGGTGCGCGGTACGTGCTGTTCGACGAGGGCCATGGTGGTGACCATCGTCGGTGCGATGGCGAGACCCGCGACAAAGAGCGCCACGGCCAGGAACGGCAGGTTCCCGGCCAGTTGGAGGGGGATCATACTCACGGCCATCGCACACACGCCCACCAGCCACCGGGTGGATGCCTTCCCCTTGAGGTGGAGCAGGCCGAAGACCGCGCCGGCCAGGCAGGACCCCAGCGCGTACACGGCCAGCACCAGGCTCGCCGCGGCCTTGTGGCCGCGCTCCTCGGCGAAGGCCACCGTCACCACGTCGATGGACCCGAAGATCGCACCGGTGGCCACGAACGTCACCACGAGCACCTGGAGACCCCGGGAACGCAGCGCGGAGCCGCCGGTGTGCTGCCGGCGCGGATGCGGAACCGGCTCGGTGGCCCGCTGCGCGGTCAGCCAGAGGACACCGACCAGCAGGAACCCGGCGGCCAGGAGCGGCCCCGCCTCCGGGAACCAGGCGGTGGACAGACCGATCGAGATGATCGGCCCGAAGATGAAGCACACCTCGTCGACGATCGACTCCCACGAGTACGCGGTGTGCAGCTCGCGCGGCGAACCGCGGTAGATCTCCGCCCAACGGGCCCGGATCATCGAGCCCACGCTGGGGACGCATCCGGCGCCCGCCGCGAAGACGAAGAGCGTCCAGTCGGACAGCCGCTGCTGCGCGCAGATCAGGAGTCCGGCCACCGCCGCCAGCGCGACGAGGGTGGCGGGACGCAGGACGCGGCGCTGCCCGTGCCGGTCGACGAGCCTGGAGATCAGCGGCCCGAGCACCGCCGCCGACATCGCCAGCGTCGCGGAGAGCGCGCCGGCGAGTCCGTAGCGGCCGGTGAGCTGGGAAATCATGGTCACCACGCCGATGCCCATCATGGACAGCGGCATCCGGCCGAGGAATCCGGCCGCCGAGAACCCCTTGGTGCCGGGGGCGGCGAATATCGCGCGGTAGGGACTGGGCAAGGAGGGCTCCGGAACAGCGTGATCGCACACGCCTGTAATACGTGAAGGTAACCGATACAGCTTACGGTCGGGGCGATCGGTCCGACAGTGGGGTGGGCCCGGGGCAGATGTCGGTGGGAGGGCTGTCCGAGGCGGGTGGCAGGATCGGTGTCATGTCCGATCTGCGCGATCCCGCTCCCTACGACGCCCTGCTGCTGCTCTCCTTCGGCGGCCCCGAAGGCCCGGACGACGTGGTCCCGTTCCTGGCGAACGTGACCCGTGGCCGAGGCATCCCCGAGGAGCGGTTGAAGGAGGTCGGCAAGCACTACTTCCTGTTCGGCGGCGTCAGCCCGATCAACGCCCAGAACCGGGCCCTGCTGGACGCCCTGCGCAAGGACTTCGCCGAGCACGGACTGGACCTGCCGGTGTACTGGGGCAACCGCAACTGGGCGCCGTACCTCACCGACACCCTGCGCGGGATGACCGCCGACGGGCACCGCCGCATCGCCGTCCTCGCCACCAGCGCCTACGCCTCCTACTCGGGCTGCCGGCAGTACCGGGAGAACCTCGCCGAGTCCCTGGCCGCCCTGGAGGCGGAGGGGCTGCCGGTGCCCCGGGTGGACAAGCTCCGGCACTACTTCAACCATCCCGGGTTCGTGACGCCCATGGTGGACGGCGTCCTCGCCGCCCTGGCCGACCTCCCCGAGGACGTACGGGCCGGGGCGCACCTCGCCTTCACCACGCACTCCATCCCCACCTCGGCCGCCGACACCTCCGGTCCCGCGGAGGCGCACGGCGACGGCGGCGCCTATGTCGCCGAGCACCTCGACGTCGCACGGCTGATCGTCGACGCGGTGCGCGAGGAGACCGGCGTCGAGTACCCCTGGCAGCTCGTCTACCAGTCGCGCAGCGGCGCCCCGCACATCCCCTGGCTGGAGCCCGACATCTGCGACCACCTGGAGGCGCTGCACGCGGACGGCGTGCCCGCCGTGGTGATGGCCCCCATCGGATTCGTCTCGGACCACATGGAAGTCCTGTACGACCTCGACACCGAGGCCACCGCGAAGGCCGCCGAGCTGGGGCTGCCGGTGCGCCGGTCGGCGACCGTGGGCGCCGACCCGCGGTTCGCCGCGGCCGTGCGCGAACTGGTGCTGGAGCGTGCCGCCACCGAGCGGGGACAGGGCGGGGAGCGGTGCGCGCTGGGCGAGCTCGGACCGGGCCACGACCTCTGCCCGGTCGGCTGCTGCCCGGCACGGGCCCCCAAGCCCGCCGCCGCGGGTGCCGACAGCCCGTACGCGTAGGAGTCCCGCCGTACCCCCGCAGACCCCTGGAGAGCCGTGACCGACCCGAACCTGTCCGAACTGCTCGACCTCGCCCTGGAGGCAGCCGGCCGCGCGGGCGCGCTGCTCCGTGACGGCCGCCCGGCCGATCTGGGCGTGGCCGCGACCAAGTCCAGCCCGATCGATGTCGTCACCGAGATGGACATCGCCGCCGAGAAGCTGATCACCGGCTTCCTGAGCGAACGCCGCCCGCAGGACGGCTTCCTCGGTGAGGAAGGGGCCAGTGCCGAGGGCAGCAGCGGTATCCGCTGGGTCATCGACCCGCTCGACGGCACCGTGAACTACCTGTACGGACTGCCCACCTGGGCCGTCTCCATCGCCGTCGAACGGGACGGCGTGCGGGTCGTGGGCGTGGTGGAGGCCCCGATGCGCCGCGAGACCTACCGGGCGGTGCTCGGCGGTGGTGCGTACGCCAGGGGCGGCGCGTACGGCGAGGGTGCCGCGCTGCGTTGCCGGCCCGCGCCGCCGCTCGACCAGGCGCTCGTCTCGACCGGTTTCAACTACGTCAGCGACGTCCGTACGCACCAGGCGGACGTGGCTCAGAAGCTGATCCCGCGCCTTCGTGACATCCGGCGCAGCGGTTCCGCCGCCGTGGACCTCTGCGATGTGGCCTCGGGCCGGCTCGACGGCTATTACGAGCGAGGGCTCCACCCCTGGGACCTCGCGGCCGGCGACCTCATCGCCCGCGAGGCGGGCGCGCACACCGGCGGGCGTCCCGGGCTCCCCGCCGACGGAGACCTGACCGTCGCCGCGACGCCGGGCGTCTTCGAGCCGCTGCAGGCCCTCCTGGAGGAGTTCGGCGCCTGGCACGACTAGAACCGCCGACTGCGTCCGCCGGCACACGAGAAGGGCCCCTGACACCGGTCACGGCATCAGGGGCCCTCCTCGCCGAGGTGCTCAGACGCTGGTGGCGCCGATCTCGACGCCATGCTCGGCGGCGAGGCGGTGAAGGTCCTCCAGCTCGCTCTGCTCGACATCCGCGAGGAAGTCGTCGCCCGTCTCCCGAGCTCTCGTGAGGTCGTACTCGGTGGTCTTGATCCGCTGCAGCAGACCTGCGGTGAAAGCGTCCATAATGCGCCCCCTCATCGTGGGTCGGTGGCACGGGGGTGTGCCCGGGGTTTCCCTCCGCACGGAGGCGGTAGGGCGGGTGATCACGCGCTCTCCGGGGACGGAGTGGCCTGTGGTACGCCACATTCAAGGCGTGATCGCGGGTGTGAATTCGTCCTCCCCGGGCCGGGGACCGGAGAAACCTCAACTGGCCGGTAGATCCGGTGAATTCCGCTGAGCCCCAGGTCGGGCAGCGTCGTCTTACCGCCGGTTTATGCGCGTTGCGGGCAGGATGGAGCCGCACAGACCAGTGCCGACGGGTGTCCGGAACACGGACCGTGGGCACTTCGAGACGTTCTGAAGTTTCTAAGGAAGGACAGCGCCGTGCGCGTACTCGTCGTGGAGGACGAGCAACTGCTCGCCGATGCGGTGGCCACCGGACTGCGCCGGGAGGCCATGGCCGTCGATGTCGTGTACGACGGTGCGGCGGCCCTGGAGCGCATCGAGGTCAACGACTACGACGTCGTGGTGCTGGACCGGGACCTCCCCCTGGTGCACGGCGACGACGTCTGCCGCCGGATCGTCGAGCTGGGCATGCCCACCCGGGTGCTCATGCTCACCGCGTCCGGGGACGTCAGCGACCGGGTCGAGGGCCTGGAGCTGGGTGCCGACGACTATCTGCCCAAGCCGTTCGCGTTCAGCGAGCTCACCGCGCGGGTGCGGGCGCTCGGCCGACGTACGACGGTGGCCCTGCCGCCCGTCCTGGAGCGGGCCGGCATCAAGCTCGACCCCAACCGGCGCGAGGTCTTCCGGGGCGAGACGGAGGTCCAGCTCGCGCCGAAGGAGTTCGCCGTGCTGGAGGTCCTGATGCGCAGCGAGGGCGCGGTCGTCTCGGCCGAGCAGCTGCTGGAGAAGGCCTGGGACGAGAACACCGACCCGTTCACCAACGTCGTCCGGGTGACCGTGATGACGCTGCGCCGGAAACTCGGCGAGCCGCCGGTGATCGTCACCGTGCCCGGTTCCGGCTACCGGATCTGACGGCCGATGCCCACCGTCCCCGCGCCGCCGACAGCGCCCCCGAAGCCCACCTGGGAGCCCAAACAGCAGGAGCCCCCCTACTGGCTGCGCCCGACCATCCGGATACGGCTCACGCTGCTCTACGGCGGCATGTTCCTGATCGCCGGCATCCTGCTGCTGTCGATCATCTACATGCTGGCCGCGCAGGCCCTGCACGTGGGCAGCGAGCTTCCGTTCAAGATCGTCAATGGGCAGGTCACCAGTGATGTCTGCAACCTGCCCGAGAAGGCGTCGCCGGAGTCCTTCAACGCGGCGATGAACTCCTGCGTCAACCACCAGCGACAGCAGGCGCTCGACACGCTCCTCAACCGGTCGCTGCTGGCCCTGGTGGGCCTGAGCGTCATCGCCTTCGCCTTCGGCTATGCGATGGCCGGGCGCGTGCTCTCGCCGCTGGGCCGGATCACCCGCACCGCCCGCCGGGTGGCCGGAACCGACCTGTCCCGCCGGATCGAGCTGGACGGCCCGGACGACGAGCTGAAGGAACTCGCCGACACCTTCGACGAGATGCTCGACCGCCTGGAACGGGCTTTCACCGCCCAGCAGCGGTTCGTCGGCAACGCGTCGCACGAGCTGCGCACGCCGCTCGCGATCAACCGCACGCTGCTGGAGGTCCATCTCTCCGATCCCCAGGCCCCGCCGGAGCTGAAGCAGCTCGGCAAGACCCTGCTGGCCACCAACGAGCGCAGTGAGCAGCTGGTCGAGGGTCTGCTGCTGCTGGCCCGCAGCGACAACCAGATCGTCGAGCGCAAACCGGTCGACCTCGCGGAGGTCGCCTCGCGCGCGATCGACCAGACGCGCGGCGAGGCCGAGGAGCGCGGTGTGGCGATCCGTGGCGAGCGGGCCCCGGCCGTCGTCCAGGGCAACGGCGTCCTGCTGGAGCGGATCGCGCTGAACCTCGTACAGAACGCCGTGCGCTACAACGTCCCCGAGGAGGGCTGGGTGGAGGTCACCACCGAGCTGCAGGGCGGGCAGGCCCTGCTGGTGGTCTCGAACACCGGTCCCGTGGTGCCCGCGTACGAGATCGACAACCTCTTCGAGCCCTTCAGACGGCTGCGTACGGAGCGAACGGGCAGCGACAAGGGGGTCGGGCTCGGCCTGTCGATCGCGCGGTCCGTGGCGCGCGCCCACGGCGGCCGTATCATCGCGGAGCCCCGTGAAGGCGGTGGTCTCGTGATGCGCGTCTCACTTCCGGTCTGAGAGGCCGGACGGAGCGATCCGTACACGAATTAGTTTGTTCGCTTTGAGCGGAATTTTCGGGACGTGCGCCCGGATCGTCCGTGTGTGATCGATCACAGAAGCGAATTTCCGACCGTCAACGCTCCGTGATCAGGGGCGCCACCGGAAAACCCGCAAAAGTCGGGGTTTTCGGGGCCCGATATCACGGGAAGTACACGGGGTGGCGCCCGTGAAGCGCGACACCGGGACCGTGTACGGTCCCCATCGCCACCCAAGCCGGCCGCTCCCGAGCGGTCCTATTGGGTGTCGATTGAGTAACAGACCTTGATGTGAGGCAAAATCTCCGCCTCGGGTCGGGCACAAGTCCGGCCTCTCACGCGTTACGTGCGCTGAGACACCGCAGACACCCAGAGGGGGAGAGCGACATGGCAACGGATTACGACACCCCACGCAAGACCGATGACGACGTCGACCAGGACAGCCTCGAAGAACTCAAGGCTCGCCGGAGCGACAAGACGGCGTCCGCCGTCGACGTCGACGAATTCGACGCGGCCGAAGGACTGGAGCTGCCCGGCGCAGACCTGTCCAACGAGGAGCTGGCCGTCAGGGTCCTGCCCAAGCAGGCCGACGAGTTCACGTGCATGAGTTGCTTCCTCGTGCACCACAGGAGCCAGCTGGCACGCGAGAAGAACGGCCAGCCGATCTGCCGCGACTGCGACTAGGTCGCGCCGACCGTGGCAGGCGACACACCGTTCCGGAAGCGACGCTTGCGGCGCAAGAGGTCGTCGGAGGCGTATCAGGGCGGCACAGGCCCGGCAGAAGGCGTAGCAGCGCCTGCCGAGCGGTCCGCCCTGCCACCCTCCCCGGGTGAGCGGGACGACGAGCGGGGCCGGCCGGCCTCGCTCGAAGCAGTGGCCGCGGCAGTTGAAGGAGTCGACACGGCCGATGGGGCCGGACAGGTCGACAGGACGGAGCCCGTGACCGGGGCAGGCCGTCTGAGTTCAGTGAAACGGGGCGTACGCAAGGGCGGGGTGAGCGCCAAGGCAGCGATCGGTCATATCGCCGACCTGATCATCGAGAACGCTCCCCGCGTCCCTGTGCGCGATCTCGCCACCCTGCGCAAGCAGTTCCCCGGCCTCGGCCCGGAGGAGCTCGCCGACAAGCTCATCGCAGGTGCGAGCAAGGGCACCGCCACCGTCGGCGCCGGTATCGGCGCGGCGGCGATGATGCCCGTACCGCCCGCCATGCTCGCCGAGCTGGCGGCGGAGATCACCGGTGTGGCCGCGATCGAGATGAAACTCGTCGCCGAGCTGCACGAGGTCTACGGGCTGCGCCCGCCGGGCGGGCTCGGTCAGCGTTCCACCGCCTACCTCACGTCCTGGACGGAGGAGCGCGGAATCGACGTCGCCCATCCCACGACGGTCAACGCCGCGCTGGGCGGTCAGATGAAGCGCGAGCTGCGCCAGCAGATCATGAAGCGCATGGCGCGCGATCTGCCGAATCTGATCCCGTTCATGGTCGGCGCCGCCATCGGCGCCATAATGAACCGGCGCGACACCAGAAAGCTCGCCGAACGGGTCAGGAAGGACCTGCGCAAGCGCCAGATCCCCTGGGACCGGCTCCCCGAGCTGCCCCCGCTGGAGCGACAGGTGGGCCCCCGCAAGGGCCTGCCGGGCGAGCTGGAGGCCTAGGCCCTGTCGTCAAACTGCCGTCTGCCGTGCGGCGTCCGGCACGCACGGCAGGTCTTTCGTCCGGATCAGGCCGGCGTGGAGGAAACCTAGGCGCGTACGGCGGCGAGCGCCGCCACCAGGGCCTGCGGCTCGCGCGTCGACAGATAGACGTACGGAGTCGGGTCCTGCGGGTCGGTGACCTCCACCCGGACCGCCGTCGGGATGTAGCTGCGGAGCAGCATGAACGCGCGGGTGTCCGCCTTGTACGAGCGCCACGCGCGCGCCTCCTCCTCGTCCAGCACCTCGGCCTCGCCGAGCGCCATCACCGGAATCCGCGCGTCGCCGGCGACCAGGGCGCCCGCCACGACCCGGATCCTGGCCGAGCCGTAGGAGCTCACCGCGACCGCGGACAGGGCCGTGCCGCCCGCCAGGCCGGCCAGCAGGGGCAGGGTGCCGAGCGGCAGCAGCATCAGTGCGCAGGCGATGCCGACCAGGAGGGCGATGAGCCACCACGAACGGGGTGCGGTCAGTCGTTCGTCGAAAGGCGGGGTGGAAGGCTGCATGAACCCAAGCTTGGCACGGCGCGACCCGCGGGTAGCCGCGCGGGTAAGGTCTGCGCCTGTGAGTGGAACATCTGCGGCTCTGAAGCCCCCGGCCGACGCGGTGAAACCGGTCCGGCACCCCGAAGCCCCGGCCCCCGGCGAACTCCTCGGCGCGCACTACGAACACTGTTTCGGCTGCGGCGGAGGGCAGCAGCACGGGCTGCACCTCCAGGCGCGGGCCGGTGACGGCGTCGGCGTCACCGCCGAGTTCACGGTGAAGGCCGCCCACCAGGGCGCCCCGGGTCTGGCGCACGGCGGCATTCTGACCACCGCGCTGGACGAGACGCTCGGCTCGCTGAACTGGCTCCTGCGGGTGATCGCCGTGACCGGACGGCTGGAGACCGACTTCGTGCGTCCGGTGCCGGTGGACACCGTGCTGCACCTCGACGCCGAGATCACCGCGGTGCACGGCCGGAAGATCTACTCCCGGGCCACCGGCCGGATCGGCGGCCCGGACGGGCCCGTGGCGGTCCGGGCCGAGGCCCTCTTCATCGAGGTCAAGGTCGAGCACTTCATCGAGAACGGCCGCCCGGCCGAGATCCAGGCGGCGATGGCCGACCCGGACCAGGCCAGGCGTGCCCGTGCCTTCGAGGTGAACCCCTGATGCGCCGGCCCGTGGACGTACTGATCCGCCGGGTCGACCCGGACGTGCCGATTCCGGCCTATGGGCACCCGGGCGACGCCGGTGCCGATCTGGTGACCACCGAGGCCGTCGAACTCGCGCCGGGCGAGCGGGCGGTGCTGCCCACCGGGGTGTCGATCGCGCTGCCCGACGGATACGCCGCGTTCGTGCACCCGCGCTCCGGTCTCGCCGCACGTTGCGGAGTCGCCCTCGTGAATGCCCCGGGGACGGTTGATGCCGGGTACCGTGGAGAGATCAAGGTGATCGTCATCAATCTCGACCCGCGTGAGCCCGTGCGGTTCGAGCGGTTCGACCGGATTGCCCAACTGGTCGTCCAACAGGTCGAGAAGGTGCGCTTCCACGAGGTGGCCGAGCTGCCCGGCTCGGCCCGCGGCGAGGGAGGCTTCGGATCCACCGGAGGACATGCTTCCGGGGATGTTGATGGCGTCAGGGGCGGGATTACCCAGGGCGGGAACAGCTACGCTTCGGTCGTACCCGACCGGGAAGGACAGTGACGTGTTCGGACGTCGCAAGAAGAGTGGTTCCGCCGAGGACGTGGCGGACGAAGCGCGCGAGGCCGAGCAGGTCGTCGACGAGCTCGATGACGCCGACGGTGCCGAGAGCGGCTCGCGTCGGGTGAACCTCCCGCCGGCGCCGCGCCCGGACGGGCCGTGGGACGTCTCCGAGGTCTCCCAGCCCGGCGAGGGCCGGGTCGACCTGGGCGGTGTCTTCGTGCCCGGCGTCGAGGGCATGGAGCTGCGTGTCGAGGTGGCCGGTGACGCGATCGTCGCCGCGACCGTGGTGCTGCGGGACAGCGCCATCCAGCTGCAGGCCTTCGCAGCGCCCAAGAAGGAAGGCATCTGGGGCGAGGTCCGCGAGGAGATCGCCTCCGGCATCACCCAGCAGGGCGGGATCATCGACGAGGTCGAGGGCCCGCTGGGCTGGGAGCTGCGTGCCCAGGTCCCCGTACAGCTCCCGGACGGGACGAACGGCGTGCAGCTGGTGCGTTTCGTCGGCGTCGACGGGCCGCGCTGGTTCCTGCGCGGAGTGATCTCCGGCCAGGGCGCCGTGCAGCCGGAGACCGCCGGGCTGCTGGAGACGATCTTCCGGGACACCGTGGTCGTCCGTGGCGAGGGCCCGATGGCTCCGCGCGACCCGCTCGTCCTCAAGCTGCCCGACGATGCCCAGATGGTGCCCGAGGGCGTCCAGCAGGAGAGCCAGGAGGGCTCGAAGTTCTCCGGTGGCATGGGCCAGCTCCAGCGTGGACCCGAGATCACCGAGGTGCGCTGAGCGGGCACGGGCAGCCGCCCGGCACAGCTTCGGCCGGTGGGCCGTATCCCCATTTCGAGGGGGGTACGGCCCACCGGCCGTTGTGCGTCCGGAGAGGGTTCCGGGAAGGCTCCGGACCGTGCGCAAGACAGGTTTCGGACAGCGCGCGCGAGGGGCGCGTATGGGGCGCGTATAGGGCACGTATGTGCGCCGTCAAGGGCCCGCCGTTCCCCGTAAGGAAGCCATCAACGCAGGCCAGGACGCCCGTGGCGAGAGGTTTGCTCAAGAGGTCCGAGAATCCGTACCTCATCTAGGAGCACACGATGGCCGATGTGGCCTTCGTCGTCACCACGATCGCGGTGTTCGCGCTGGTGGCTCTCGTTGCCAAGGGGGTGGCGAAGCTGTGACTGCCGAGAACATCGTCGGCCTGATCGTGGCCGTCGCCCTGCTGGGCTACCTCGTCCTCGCCCTTCTGTACCCGGAGAGGTTCTGAGCCCGATATGAGCCCCGTCCTCGCTGGTGTGCTCCAGGTTCTCGCGCTCGTCGTGGCGCTGGGGCTGGCGTACCGACCGCTCGGCGACTACATGGCCGGCGTCTACTCCTCGACGAAGCACCTGCGCGTCGAGAAGTGGATGTACAAGGCCGTCGGTGCCGATCCGAACACGCAGATGCGCTGGCCCGCGTATCTGCGTGGGGTGCTCGCCTTCTCCGCGGTGAGCGTCCTCTTCCTCTATCTGCTGCAGCGGCTGCAGGGCGCGCTGCCCGGTTCGCTCGGCTTCGCCTCGATCGATCCGGACCAGGCGTTCAACACGGCGGCGTCGTTCGTCGCCAACACCAACTGGCAGTCGTACTACGGCGAACAGGCCATGGGCCACGTCGTGCAGACCGGCGGCCTCGCGGTGCAGAACTTCGTCTCGGCGGCCGTCGGCATGGCCGTGGCGGTGGCCCTCGTACGGGGCTTTGCCCGCTCCCGCACCGGTGAGCTCGGCAACTTCTGGTCCGACCTGGTGCGCGGCACCGTACGGATCCTGCTGCCGATCGCCGTGGTCGGCGCGCTGTTGCTCGTGGCCTGCGGCGCGATCCAGAACTTCGCCGGCATCCATGAGGTCGGGCAGTTCATGGGCGGTTCGCAGCAGTGGAACGGTGGCGCCGTGGCCTCGCAGGAGGCCATCAAGGAGCTGGGCACGAACGGTGGCGGTTACTTCAACGCCAACTCGTCCCACCCGTTCGAGAACCCCAACGGGCTCTCCAACCTTCTTGAGATCTTCCTGATCCTGGTGATTCCGTTCGCAATGACGCGGACGTTCGGCCGGATGGTCGGCTCGCTCAAGCAGGGTTATGCGATCCTCGCGACGATGGGCGTCATCTGGCTGGGCTTCACCACCCTGATGATGTGGACCGAATTCGCCCACCACGGGCCCGCGTTCGACATCGCGGGCGGGGCGATGGAGGGCAAGGAGACCCGGTTCGGGATCGCCGGCTCGTCGATCTTCGCGGTGGCCACGACGCTCACCTCCACCGGTGCGGTGAACTCCTTCCACTCCTCGTACACCGGCTTCGGCGGCGGGATCACGATGCTGGGCATGCAGCTCGGCGAGATCGCGCCCGGAGGTGTGGGGTCCGGCCTCTACGGCATGCTGATCATGGCGATCATCGCGGTGTTCATCGCCGGACTGATGGTCGGCCGCACGCCGGAGTACCTCGGCAAGAAGATCGGCACCCGTGAGATCAAGCTCGCGGCCTGCTACATCCTGATCACCCCGGCGCTGGTGCTCTGCTTCACCGCCGCGGCGATGGCGCTGCCCACCCCGCCCCACTCGATGACCAACACCGGCGCACACGGATTCTCCGAGATCCTCTACGCCTACACCTCGGGTGCGAACAACAACGGTTCGGCGTTCGCCGGGCTCAACGCGGACACGCAGTGGTTCAACACCACGATCGGTCTCGCGATGCTGCTCGGCCGGTTCCTGCCGATGGTGTTCGTCCTCGCGCTGGCCGGCTCGCTCGCCGAACAGAAGCCCGTACCGGCGACCGTGGGAACCCTGGGCACGCACAAGCCGCTCTTCAGCGGACTGCTGGTCGGCACGATCCTGATCATCACCGGGCTGACCTACTTCCCGGCCCTGGCGCTGGGGCCGCTGGCCGAGGGGCTGGCGTCATGACCACTCGTACGGAGCAAGAGGACTCGATGTCCACTGTCACCCCCACCCGGGCACCGCACCAGGACGCGCCCACGGGTCACCAGAGCGAAGGACGTGTCGGCGGGGGCCTGTTCGACCCCGCGCAGCTGATCCGGTCCTTCCCCGACGCGATACGCAAGCTCGACCCCCGGGTGATGGTCAAGTCCCCGGTGATGTTCGTGGTGCTGATCGGTTCGGTGTTCACGACCGTGCTGGCGTGCCTGGACCCGGGCGAGTGGTTCGGCTGGGCGATCACGGCCTGGCTGTGGCTGACCACGATCTTCGCCAACCTGGCGGAGGCGGTCGCCGAGGGACGCGGCAAGGCGCAGGCCGACACGCTGCGCAAGGCCAAGACCGACACCGTCGCGCGGCGGCTGACCGGCGGGAGCGAGGAGCGGGTGCCCGGCACCGAGCTGCGCATCGGTGATCTGGTGGTCTGCGAGGCCGGTGACATCATCCCCGGCGACGGCGATGTCGTCGAGGGCGTCGCGAGCGTCGACGAGTCCGCGATCACGGGCGAGTCCGCCCCGGTCATCCGGGAGTCCGGCGGTGACCGGAGCGCCGTCACCGGGGGTACGAAGGTGCTCTCCGACCGCATCGTCGTCAAGATCACCACCAAGCCCGGTGAGACCTTCATCGACCGGATGATCGCCCTGGTCGAGGGCGCCGCCCGGCAGAAGACGCCCAACGAGATCGCGCTGAACATCCTCCTCGCGTCCCTCACGATCGTCTTCCTGCTCGCCGTGGTCACCCTCCAGCCCTTCGCGATCTACGCCGGGCAGAAGCAGTCGATGATCGTGCTGACCGCCCTGCTGGTCTGCCTGATCCCGACGACCATCGGCGCGCTGCTCTCCGCCATCGGCATCGCCGGCATGGACCGCCTCGTCCAGCGCAATGTGCTCGCGATGTCGGGGCGGGCCGTCGAGGCCGCCGGAGACGTGTCGACCCTGCTGCTCGACAAGACCGGCACCATCACGCTCGGCAACCGGCAGGCCGCCGAGTTCGTCCCCGTGAAGGGCACGACCGAGGCCGAACTGGCGGACGCGGCCCAGCTGTCCTCACTGGCCGACGAGACTCCCGAGGGCCGCTCGATCGTCGTGCTCGCCAAGGAGAAGTACGGGCTGCGCGAGCGCCACCAGGGCCAGCTGCGGCAGGCCGAGTGGGTGGCGTTCACCGCCCAGACCCGCATGTCGGGCGTCGACGTGGACGGACGCAAGGTCCGCAAGGGCGCCACCGGTTCGGTCGTCGCCTGGGTCAAGGAGCGCGGCGGCACCGTCTCGCAGGACGCGCAGACGCTCACCGACACGATCTCCGGGGCGGGCGGCACACCGCTGCTGGTGGCCCTGGAGGACGAGCACGGCGCCCGGGTCCTCGGCGTCATCCACCTCAAGGACGTCGTCAAGGAGGGCATGCGGGAGCGGTTCGACGAGCTGCGCCGCATGGGCATCAAGACGGTCATGATCACCGGGGACAACCCGCTGACCGCGAAGGCCATCGCCGAGGAGGCCGGTGTCGACGACTTCCTGGCCGAGGCCACGCCCGAGGACAAGATGGCCCTCATCAAGCGCGAGCAGGCGGGCGGCAAGCTCGTCGCGATGACCGGCGACGGCACGAACGACGCGCCGGCGCTCGCCCAGGCGGATGTCGGCGTGGCCATGAACACCGGCACCTCGGCCGCCAAGGAGGCCGGGAACATGGTGGACCTGGACTCCAACCCCACCAAGCTGATCGAGATCGTCGAGATCGGCAAGCAGCTGCTCATCACCCGTGGTGCGCTGACGACGTTCTCGATCGCCAACGACGTCGCGAAGTACTTCGCGATCATCCCGGCGATGTTCGCCGTGGTCTACCCGGGCCTGGACAAGCTGAACATCATGCAGCTGTCCTCGCCCCAGTCCGCGATCCTGTCGGCCGTGGTCTTCAACGCGCTGATCATCATCGCGCTGGTGCCGCTCGCCCTGAAGGGCGTGCGCTACCGGCCCAGCAGCGCCGACTCGATGCTCCGGCGCAACCTCGGGATCTACGGACTCGGCGGTCTGGTCGCCCCGTTCATCGGCATCAAGATCATCGACATGGTCATCTCCCTCGTACCCGGGCTGAACTGAATCTAGGAATCGGCTGACCTGCCATGAACAACTCCGTAGGAAACACCGCCCGGCTGCTCTGGGCCGGGCTGCGTGCCCTGCTCGTCCTCACCGTCGTCTGCGGCGTGCTCTACCCGCTCACCGTTACGGGCGTCGCCCAGGGCATCTTCCCCGACAAGGCCAACGGCTCCGAGATCACCGCGAACGGCAAGGTCGCCGGTTCCGAACTCATCGGCCAGCGCTACGACCTGCCGCTGAAGAAGGGACAGGAGACCGCGGCCCCGGACCTCAAGTGGTTCCAGCCGCGCCCCTCCAACGGCCTGGGCACCAACAGCGTCAACACCCAGTACAAGCTGATCCTCTCCGGCGCGACCAACCGCTCCGGCGACAACAAGGAACTGATCGCCTGGGTCACCGCCGCCAAGGCCGCCGTGGTCAAGGACAACTCCGTCCCCGGCCACCCGGTCAGCCCCTCGGACGTGCCGGCCGACGCCGTCACCTCCTCCGGCTCCGGCCTCGACCCGGCCATCTCCCCGGCATACGCACAGCTCCAGGTGCGCCGGGTGGCCGAGCGGAACCACCTCGCCGTCGACCGGGTGGAGAAGCTCGTCGAACAGCATACGGACGGCCGGATCCTCGGCTTCGTCGGAGAGCCCAGGGTCAACGTCCTCCAGCTCAACATCGCCCTGAAGCAGTTGGTGAACGAGGCCTGAGGAAGCCAGAACAGCGAGGCGCAGGGGCCGGCCACCGCGGCCGGCCCCCGCGCCTCTCACCTGTTCACCGGGCCGGTGTGCCCAGGGTGCCCGGGTAGAGGTACTTGCGCGGCGGGAGCACCGTGCCGTCCACCCACGCCGCGAAGAAGCCCTTGAGGTCCTTGCCCGAGACCTTCGCCGCCAGCGCCTCGAACTGCCGGAACGAGGCATTGCCGTAGGCGTGGTCGCGGGTCCAGGTCCGGAGCGTCCGGAAGAACGCCTCGTCGCCCACCGTGCGGCGCAGGGCGTGCAGCATCAGCGAGCCCTTGAAGTACAGAGCCGCGTCCAGTTCCTTGCCCGGTCCCGGGTCGTAGAGCTTGACGGACCAGAACGACGGATCGTTCCTGTACTCCTCCACCTCGGACCGGTAGTAGTCCTGGTCCAGGTCGGCGCCCTTGTGCTCCTCCCACAACTGCCCTGCGTACTGGGCGAAGCACTCGGCGACGCAGCCGTCCCGCCAGTCCTTGAACGAGACGCTGTCACCGAACCACTGGTGGGTGTTCTCATGGACCATCGAGGCGTCGAAGAGCATGGAGCCGTAGGTGGGGCGGCTCTGCGTCTCCAGGGCGAGAGGGCCGTCGGTGGGCTCCTTCGAGGCCCCGACGACGATGGCGCCCGCGGAGGAGAAGGGATACGGGCCGAACCTCGCGGTCAGGAAATCCAGGATCTCCGTCTGCTGGGTCTCCGCCTCGGGGTCGATGACGGCGTCCGGGCTGTACGCCGTGATGACCGGTGTTCCGGCGGCCGTCCGGCCGCGGTGGACGGTGAACCGGTCGATGGCGACCGTGCTGAGGTACGTGGCCATCGGCCTGTCCTCGAACCAGCGGAAGGTCCTTCGGCCGTCCTTGACGCTCTCGGGGCCGGGCAGGCCGTTGCCGATGGCCGTCCAGCCGTCGGGGACCGTCGCGGTGAGGGCGAAGGTGGCCTTGTCGGACGGGTGGTCGTTGGCGGGGTACCAGGAGGTCGCGGAGTGCGGTTCGCCTGCCACGTTCGCGCCGCCGGTCTCCAGGGTGTGCCAGCCCTCGGGGTCGGGCCGGCCCGCGTACTCCACCCGGACCTCGAACGTCGAGCCCTTCGCCACCGGGCGGGCCGGGGTGATGACCAGCTCATGGGCGCCGGCCCGGGAGAACGCCTTCGCCGGGGTGCCGTTCACCCTCACCGATGCCACGGTGAAGCCCTTGAGGTCCAGGCTGAACCGGTCCAGGCCGGTCAGGGCGCGGGCGGTGACGGTGGTGTCGCCGTCGAGGCGGTCGGTGTGCGCCGGGTCGTACGAGATGCGGACGTCGTAGTGGGAGACGTCGTAGCCGGAATTGCCGTCGTCGGGGAAGTACGGGTCGCCGAGACCGGGGCCGCCGATGGCGGCCGAGGCGGGGACGGTGGCCAGCACGGAACCGCTCACGACCGCGGCCACCAGGGCGGCAACGGTCCTGCGGCGTCGGTTCAGGAGTCTGTACATGTCTCGTTCCTGGGGGGGGTGGGGGTCAGTGCCGGGGTGCGGTGGCGGCGAGCTTCCACAGCACGCCGACGATGGCGTCGGTGCTGGTCGTCTCCGTCTTCGGATCCACGTTGGCGAGGTTGTCGCACGCCTCGTGGATGCAGTCCGAGATGCCGGTGCTGAAGCCGGACGACGGGATGACGGCGTTTCCGAACGACTCGTGGTCCGAACCGCCGACGCCGATGTCGAAGGTGGGGATGGACCGTTCGGCGAACCACGCCTCGAACGCCTGCTGGGCCTCGGTCTCGCCGTGCTCGTCGTCGTGGACCACGAGCCACTGCCGGGTGTTCCTGCTGCCCGCCTGGTCGAAGTTGAGGTAGACGTCGATCCTGCGCCGGTCGGCCCCGGAGAGCTTGCTGACGTAGCTCTGCGAGCCGATCAGCCCCTGCTCCTCCGCGCCCCACCACGCGAACCGCAGATGCCGTTCCGGCTTGAGACCGGACTCGGCCACCTGGAGGGCGGTGGCCAGGACCGCGGCCGAACCCGAGCCGTTGTCGTTGATTCCCGGGCCCTCCTTCACGCTGTCGAGGTGGGCGCCGGTCAGCAGCACATGGTCCGGGTCGCCGCCCGGCCAGTCGGCGATCAGGTTGTTGCCGGTGGCGCCGTCGTGGATGAAGGGGACCAGCCGGGTACGGAAACCCGCCCGGTCCAGGGCGCTCTTCACGTACGCCACGGACTGCGCGTACCCCTTCGTGCCGTGCGCGCGGTTGCCGCCGTTGCGGTCCGCGATGCGCTGGAGGGCACGCAGGTGGGGCATCACCTGCTGCTCTGAGACGGTGGGGGCGGCGGGGACCCGGGCTTCCGCGATCGCGGTCGTGGCGGGGCCGGCGGACAGGGCCAGGGAGAGGGACATCACGAGGGCTCCGACGGCGAGCCCGGGAAGGGTCCTTCGTATCGTCATGCGCATGCCTTCGAGGACGGGGCACTCGCCCCGGTGGACCGGCGAACCGGCTGACGTCGGCCAGGCTGATCAGTCGATGTCAGGAAGTTGTCGGGAAGCCGTTGCCCTTCGATAAGGGATCCGTCCGGGAGGGAATCGTCCGGCCCGAATGGACATCGTCCGGTCGGGCGAAGGAATCGTCAGAAGGAATCGTCCGGCCGGGCAATGGACTTCGGCCGTTGCCCGGCCGTGCGCCCGGCGCACATACTGGCGGCCGGTGGCCCGGCGCGCCCCGGATCCGGGTGGCAGGCGCCGGCACGAGGGGGAGCATCATGTACGGGACAGGCGAACGCGGGGGAGTGGCATGAGTGACGACAGCACCGGACGAGCGGACACCACTGGGCAGGGCGGTACCGCAGTCGCCGAGGAACCGGCTGGCGGGCCGATGGTCCGGGTCGAGGACCTGCACCGCTCGTACGGCTCCGGCGCCGGAGCGGTGCACGCGTTGCGCGGGGTGTCCTTCGAGGTGCCGCGCGGCGAGCTCGTCGCGCTCAAGGGGCGCTCGGGCTCGGGCAAGACCACCCTCCTCAACCTGCTCGGCGGGCTCGACAGCCCCGACGGCGGCCGGATCACCGTCGACGGCACGGACCTCGCCGAGCTCGGCGAGGACGGGCTCCTGGAACTGCGCCGGGACCGGATCGGCTTCATCTTCCAGTCGTTCGGCCTGATCCCGATCCTGACCGCGGCGGAGAACGTCGGCGTGCCCATGCGGCTGCGCAAGACGGACCCGCGCGAGCGCGAGGACCGGGTGGCGCTGCTGCTCTCCCTGGTCGGCCTCGCCGACCACGCCGCCCAGCGTCCCGGCGAGCTCTCCGGGGGCCAGCAGCAGCGCGTCGCGATTGCCCGCGCACTCGCCAACCGGCCCGCGCTGCTGATCGCGGACGAGCCGACGGGGCAGCTGGACGCGGAGACCGGGCTCGCGGTGATGGAGCTGCTGCGGGCAGTGGTGCGCAGCGAGGGCGTCACCGCGCTGGTGGCCACGCACGACGCACAGCTGCTGGGGCTGGCGGACCGGGTGCTGGAGCTGAGCGACGGACACATCGTCGAGCACGCGTAGGAGGGACGGGGGAGAACCTCCGAAGGGCGCCCGCGATCCGGCGGAGGGCGCCCGCGATCCGTCCGAGGGCGCCCGCGATCCGTCCGAGGTTCGTCCGGGGCGTCAGAATCCTGTCAATTCGGTCCCTCGCCCCGCCGCCCGTCCCATTTGTCGACAATGCGCGGGGTAACTTCGAACCGGCTGCCGCATCGGACGCAGCCGGTTCAAGAGAAGACAATGGGGCCATGGCACGCGGCAAGCTTCGGATCTACCTGGGTGCGGCACCCGGCGTCGGCAAGACGTACGCGATGCTCTCCGAGGCCCATCGACGGGTGGAGCGGGGTACCGACTGCGTCGTCGCCTTCGTGGAGCACCACGACCGGCCGCGCACCGAGGTCATGCTGCACGGCCTGGAACAGATCCGGCGCCGCGAGATCGAGTACCGCTCCGCCGTCTTCACCGAGATGGACGTCGACGCGGTCCTGGAGCGCGCCCCTGCCGTCGCCCTGGTGGACGAACTGGCGCACACCAATGTGCCGGGCTCCCGCAACGCCAAACGCTGGCAGGACGTCGAAGAGCTCCTCCAGGCCGGCATCGACGTGGTGTCCACCGTCAACATCCAGCACCTGGAGTCGCTCGGTGACGTCGTCGAGGCGATAACCGGCGTGCGACAGCGCGAGACCGTCCCCGACGAGGTCGTCCGCCGGGCCGACCAGCTCGAACTCGTCGACATGTCGCCACAGGCGCTGCGCCGCCGGATGGCCCACGGCAACATCTACAAGCCGGACCGGATCGACGCCTCGCTGTCCAACTACTTCCGCCCCGGCAACCTGACCGCCCTGCGCGAGCTGGCCCTCCTCTGGGTCGCCGACCGGGTCGACGAATACCTCCAGGAGTACCGCGGCGAACACAACATCCGCACCACCTGGCAGGCCCGCGAACGCATCGTCGTCGGCCTCACCGGCGGTCCCGAGGGCCGTACGCTCATCCGCCGCGCGTCCCGGATGGCGGCCAAGGGGTCGGGCAGCGAGATCCTCGCCGTCTACATCGCCCGCAGCGACGGGCTGACCTCCGCGTCCCCCAAGGAACTCACCGTCCAGCGCACCCTCGTGGAGGACCTCGGCGGCACGTTCCACCACGTCATCGGCGACGACATACCGTCGGCGCTCCTCGAATTCGCCCGTGGGGTGAACGCCACGCAGATCGTCCTCGGCTCCAGCCGCCGCAAGGCCTGGCAGTACATCTACGGACCGGGCGTGGGCGCCACTGTCGCCCGGGAGTCCGGACCCGACCTCGACGTCCACATCGTCACCCACGAAGAGGTCGCCAAGGGGCGCGGTCTGCCCATCGCCCGCGGCGCCCGGCTCGGCCGGGTCCGGATCATCTGGGGCTGGCTGGTCGGGGTCGGCGGCCCGGCCCTCCTCACCCTGCTCCTGGCCGGACTGGACAGCGGCCCCGGACTCGCCAACGATGTCCTGCTGTTCCTCTTCCTGACCGTGGGCGCCGCGCTGCTCGGCGGACTGCTGCCCGCCCTCGCCTCGGCCGCCGTCGGCTCGATGCTGCTGAACTACTGGTTCACCCCGCCCACCCACACCCTGACCGTGCAGGACCCGGAGAACTTCGTCGCCATCGTGATCTTCTTCGCGGTGGCGGTCTCGGTCGCCTCGGTCGTCGACCTGGCGGCCCGCCGCACCCACCAGGCGGCCCGGCTGCGCGCCGAGTCGGAGATCCTCTCCTTCCTGGCAGGCAGCGTGCTGCGCGGCGAGACGACGCTGGACGCGCTCCTCGACCGGGTCCGCGAGACCTTCGGCATGGAATCCGTCGCCCTGCTGGAGCGCACGAGCGACGTCGACCCGTGGACGTGCGCCGGGAGCGTCGGGCCGGGCCCGGTGGCCCGGCCCGAGGACGCCGACGTGGACATGCCCGTCGGCGACCACATGGCGCTGGCGCTCTCCGGCCGGGTGCTGCCCGCCGAGGACCGCCGGGTGCTCGGCGCGTTCGCCGCCCAGGCGGCCGTCGTACTGGACCGGCAGCGCCTGGTCGACGAGGCGGAGGAGGCCCGGCGGCTCGCCGAGGGCAACCGGATCAGGACGGCGCTCCTCGCCGCCGTCAGCCACGATCTGCGTACCCCGCTCGCCGCCATCAAGGCCGCCGTCAGTTCCCTGCGCTCCGACGACGTCGCCTGGTCCGACGAGGACCAGGCCGAACTCCTGGAGGGCATCGAGAACGGTGCCGACCGCCTCGATCACCTCGTGGGCAACCTCCTGGACATGTCCAGGCTCCAGACCGGCACCGTCACCCCGCTGATCCGCGAGATCGATCTCGACGAGGTGGTCCCGATGGCGCTCGGCGGTGTCCCCGAGGACAGCGTCGACCTGGACATCCCCGAGACCCTGCCGATGGTCGCGGTCGACCCCGGGCTGCTGGAGCGGGCCGTCGCCAACATCGTCGAGAACGCCGTGAAGTACAGCCGCTACGCGGAACGCGTCACCGTGGCCGCCAGCGCGCTCGGCGAACGCGTCGAGCTACGGGTGGCCGACCGCGGCCCCGGTGTCCCCGACGACGCCAAGGAGCGCATCTTCGAGCCCTTCCAGCGCTACGGCGACGCCCCGCGCGGCGCGGGCGTCGGACTGGGGCTCGCCGTGGCCCGCGGTTTCGTGGAGTCCATGGGCGGCACGCTGGACGCCGAGGACACCCCCGGCGGCGGCCTCACCATGGTGCTGACCCTCAAGGCGGCTTCGGGATACGTTCCGGTCAGCCCCGACCTGCCCGCGCGGGTCACCTCATGACCGCGCGGACACCTCATGACCGCGCGGACACCTCATGACCGCGCGGACACCTCATGACCGCGCGGACACCTCATGACCGCGCGGACACTCCATGACCACACAGGTCACCTCATGATCACCGGTACGTCCCGGGAGATCGCCGTACAGCAGAAAGGCAGGGCCCCCATGACCCGGGTGCTTGTGGTCGACGACGAGCCGCAGATCGTACGCGCCCTCGTGATCAACCTGAAGGCGCGCAAGTACGAGGTGGACGCGGCGCCCGACGGCGCGACCGCCCTCCAGCTCGCCGCCGCCCGCCACCCCGATGTCGTCGTCCTCGACCTCGGGCTGCCGGACATGGACGGCGTCGAGGTGATCAAGGGGCTGCGCGGCTGGACCCGGGTGCCGATTCTGGTGCTCTCCGCCCGTCACACCTCCGACGAGAAGGTGGAGGCCCTGGACGCCGGAGCCGACGACTACGTCACCAAGCCGTTCGGCATGGACGAGCTGCTGGCCCGGCTGCGCGCCTCGGTCCGCCGCGCCGAACCCGTCGGGCAGCACGGCTCCGACGACATCGTGATCGTCGAGACCGAGGGGTTCACCGTCGACCTGGCGGCGAAGAAGGTCCACCGCGCGGGACGCGACGTACGGCTCACGCCCACCGAGTGGCATCTGCTGGAGGTCCTGGTCCGCAACAGCGGCCGGCTGGTCAGCCAGAAGCAGCTGCTCCAGGAGGTCTGGGGGCCCTCGTACGGAACCGAGACCAACTATCTGCGGGTCTACATGGCCCAGCTGAGGCGCAAACTGGAGGCCGACCCCTCGCATCCCCGGCATTTCGTGACCGAGCCGGGCATGGGATACCGCTTCGAGCGCGGCTGAACAGGTCACCGGGCCCCAGGCTGAACGGGTCGCCGAGCCCTCTCCCGTGACGCACCCCGGTCACCCGTTCGAGTGAGACCGAGGGCACCCGCCCGGAGCAGCAGGGACCGGTACCCTTCGGGTATGAGTGCTGTTCCACGATCCGACAAGCCCGGCAAGGCGGAGAAGCCGTCGGGCCGCTTCCGGCGGATGCTCGACCGGCTGTCCAGCTCCCAGGAGGACCTTGAGTCCGAGGAGCTGCAGGAGGACGCGCAGGCCTCGGGTTGCACGCGGATCTCCGAATGCACCGACCGCCAGATCGTGAAGGTGACTGGTACCTTGCGGACCGTCACCCTGCGGCCGCGCGCCGGAGTGCCCGCCCTGGAGGCCGAGCTCTTCGACGGCACCGCTCCGCTGGACGTTGTCTGGCTGGGCCGGCGCTCCATCGTGGGCATAGAACCGGGGCGCAAGCTCATCGCCTCGGGCCGGATCGCCATGAGTCACGGGCGCCGGGTGCTGTTCAACCCCAAATACGAACTCCGACCGCTCGGCAAGGAGTAGCCGGTGACGTCTCTCGACAAGCCGACGTCCGACACGGACCGCACCACCCGCACCGACCAGCAGGAGGCCGACGCGAAGGCGGTCACCGAGGCCGCGCTCTTCGAGGCGTTCGGCGGTGTCCGGGGCATGGTGGAGACAGTCCTTCCCGGGCTGCTGTTCGTCACCATTTTCACGATCAACAAGGATCTGCACCTCTCGGCCATCGCGGCCCTGGTGGTGTCGCTGGTCCTTGTCGCCGTACGGCTGATCCGAAGGGACACCGTCAAGCACGCCTTCAGCGGTGTCTTCGGTGTGGCCTTCGGTGTGGTCTTCGCGATGATGACGGGCAATGCCAAGGACTTCTACCTGCCGGGCATGCTGTACACGCTCGGCCTGGCCCTCGCCTACCTGATCACCACCCTCGCGGGGGTGCCGCTGATCGGTCTGATCCTGGGGCCGGTGTTCAAGGAGAACCTCTCCTGGCGCACCAGGAACCCCGGCCGCAAGAAGGCGTACGCCAAGGCCAGCTACGCCTGGGGGCTGATCCTGCTCGCCAAGTGCGCGATCCTCTTCCCGCTGTACTGGTGGGCCGACACCACCCAGTTCGGCTGGGTCCTGGTCGCCCTGAAGATCCCCCCGTTCCTGCTCGCGGTCTATCTGACCTGGGTCTTCCTCGCCAAGGCGCCGCCGCCCATCGATGTCTTCGCCGAGATGGAGGCCGAGGAGCAGGCCGAGAAGGACCGCAAGGCGGCCGCAGCCGCCGCGGCCCGCAACCAGGAGTTCTGAGCACCGAGCTCGCCCGACGTACGGGGAGGGGCCCGGAACCGTGTAACACGGTTCCGGGCTCCCCCCCCCACCTTCCCCCCAACAGAACCCCATCTTTCTCGGCGGCCCCGC
>NZ_JBHVWT010000018.1:0-11531 GCF_042882135.1 Streptomyces sp. NPDC058240 | reverse complement strand
TGAGTTCAAAAAATAGGGGCTGGAGCAACTGCCCCTCCCGCCGGGAGGGGGAGGCCCGAGGACCGGGGCACCGTGTTCCCGGCCCCCTCCCCGTACGTCCGCCCGACAGGCTCTCAGTCGTCCGAGTCGCCCCGGCGCACCGACAACAGGTCCTCCAACTGCTCCTCGCGCGCCTGCGCGGCCACGAACAGCAGCTCGTCACCGGCCTCCAGGGTCTCCTCGGTGCTCGGCGTCAGCACGCGCTGACCACGGATGATGGTGACCAGCGAGGTGTCCTCGGGCCAGGCCACATCGCCGACCTGGGTGCCGGCCAGCGCCGACTCCGGGGGCAGCGTCAGCTCGACCAGGTTGGCGTCACCGTGGCTGAAGCGCAGCAGCCGGACCAGATCGCCGACGCTCACCGCCTCCTCCACCAGGGCCGACATCAGACGCGGCGTCGAGACCGCCACATCGACGCCCCAGGCCTCGTTGAACAGCCACTCGTTCTTCGGGTTGTTGACCCGGGCGACGACCCTCGGCACGCCGTACTCGGTCTTGGCGAGCAGTGACACGACCAGATTCACCTTGTCGTCGCCGGTCGCGGCGATCACGACGTTGCAGCGCTGGAGCGCCGCCTCGTCGAGCGAGGTGATCTCGCAGGCGTCCGCCAGCAGCCACTCGGCCATCGGCACCCGCTCCACCGAGATGGCCGTCGGCGCCTTGTCGACGAGCAGCACCTCGTGCCCGTTCTCCAGCAGCTCGCCCGCGATGGAACGACCCACCGCACCGGCCCCGGCAATCGCGACACGCATCAGTGACCGCCCTCCTCAGGACCCTCGGCGAAGGCCGCCTCGACCTTCGCGATCTCGTCCGTACGCATCATCACGTGGACCAGGTCGCCCTCCTGCAGCACCGTCTGCGAGGTGGGCAGTATGGCTTCGCCCAGCCGGGTGAGGAACGCCACGCGGACGCCCGTCTCCTCCTGCAGCGTGCTGATCTTGTGGCCGATCCAGGACGGTGTGGTGTGCACCTCCGCGAGCTGCACACCGCCGCTCGGATCCCGCCACAGCGGCTCGGCGCCCGAAGGCAGCAGCCGCCGCAGCATCTGGTCCGCGGTCCAGCGCACGGTGGCGACCGTGGGGATGCCGAGACGCTGGTAGACCTCGGCGCGGCGGGGGTCGTAGATCCGCGCCGCGACATTCTCGATGCCGAACATCTCGCGGGCCACTCGGGCGGCGATGATGTTCGAGTTGTCACCGCTGCTCACCGCGGCGAACGCACCGGCCTCCTCGATACCCGCCTCGCGGAGGGTGTCCTGGTCGAAGCCGACACCCGTGACGCGCCGCCCGCCGAATCCGGACCCGAGGCGACGGAACGCCGTCGGGTCCTGGTCGATGACGGCGACCGTGTGCCCCTGCTGCTCCAGGGTCTGCGCGAGAGCGGCTCCTACTCGCCCGCAGCCCATGATGACGATGTGCACCTTGCGCCTACCTCGCAGTCCTGGTCGTCCGGCTGACCTGCGAAAACACCCTGCTCACACTTCTTTCTCAGCTTGCCGGGCAAACAACGGGGCAACGGTCTGTCCCGTTGCCCAGGATGAGCTTATGCGGCCGGGAATGCGAAGCCTCATCCGAGTGCGCTTTCGCCGTGCCCCGCCCGGTGGACGGCGAAGGCCGCAGATCGCGGCTGCTGACGGACGGACCCTTGAGCGCGAAGCACACAGACATCTAACATGTCAGTTCATGGAGACCCTGCGCCCCGTCCGACGGACCCTGCTACGGGACACCGCCTACGAGGCGATCCGCGACGCCATCGTCCGCGGTGACCTTCCGCCCGGCGCCCCCGTTCGCGACGCCGACCTCGCCGAACGCCTCGGGCTCTCCCGGGCCCCGGTCCGCGACGCGCTGTCCCGGCTCTGTGGCGAGGGTCTCGTCGAGTCCAAGCCGCAGAGCTACACCCGGGTGACCCGGCTGGTGCCGCGCGACGTCCGGGACGCGGCGGCCGTCGTACGGGCCATGCAGGAACTGGCCGCCAGGACCGCCGTGCCCCGTCTCACGGACGCGGACATCACCGCGATGCGCGAGGCCAACGACCGGTTCCGGGACGCGACCCGCCGCGGCGACGTGGCGGACGCGCTGCGCGCCGACGACCGGCTCCACGACATCCTCGTCACGGCCTGCGGCAACCGCGCCGTGGCCGCCACCGTCGAGCGCTACACCCCTCTGATCCGGCGCCTGGAATGGCGGCAGTTCGGCACGGCCGGCTCCGCGCATGGCTCCGCGGAGCTGCACGAGCGGCTGATCGAGGCGTGCGCGGAGCGCGACGCCGAAGCCGCGGCCCGGATCACCGCCGAGATCTGGCAGGCGCTCGAAGAGCTCGCCGACGAACCGCCCGAGTAGCCCGACGACCCACGAGCCACCCACCCCACCACCGAGCCAGGGAGTCCCCGTGACCACCACAACGCCCACCTCCCCGTCCTCCTCCTCTTCCCCTTCCATCTCCTCGTACGACCGCTACCCCCTCCTTTTCGGCCCCTCGCCCGTGCACCGGCTCGACCGGCTCACCGAGCACCTCGGCGGCGCCGCGGTCTGGGCCAAGCGGGAGGACTGCAACTCCGGCATCGCCTACGGCGGCAACAAGACCCGCAAGCTCGAATACCTCGTCGCCGACGCCCTCGCGAAGGGCTGCGACACACTCGTATCCATCGGTGGCGTCCAGTCCAACCACACCCGCCAGGTCGCGGCGGTCGCCGCCCGCGCCGGTCTCAAGTGCGTACTCATCCAGGAGAGCTGGGTCGAGTGGCCCGACGCCGTCTACGACAAGGTCGGCAACATCCTGATCAGCCGCCTGGCCGGTGCCGACGTCCGCCTGGTGCGCGCCGGGTTCGGCATCGGAGTCAAGGAGAGCTGGGAGCAGGCGCTGCGCGAGGTGGAGGAGGGCGGCGGCAAGCCGTACGCCATCCCCGCGGGCGCGTCCGACCACCCGCTGGGCGGGCTCGGCTTCGCCAACTGGGCGTACGAGGTCGCCGAGCAGGAACGCGCACTCGGCGTGTTCTTCGACACCGTGGTGGTCTGCTCGGTGACCGGCTCCACTCAGGCCGGCATGGTCGCGGGCTTCGCCGCACTGGAGCAGGAGGGCGCCCGCCCGCGACGCGTACTGGGCATCGACGCCTCCGCCGAACCCGCTCGTACCCGCGAGCAGATCGCCCGGATCGCGGCCGCCACCGCACGGCTCATCGGCGTGCGCCGGGAGCTCACCGTGGACGACATCGAACTCGACGAGCGCTACCACGCGGGCACCTACGGCATCCCCGACGACACGACCCTTGACGCGATGCGGCTCGCTGCCCGTACCGAGGGCCTGGTCACCGACCCCGTGTACGAGGGGAAGTCGATGGCGGGAATGGCCGACCTCGTGGCGCGCGGCGAGATCGCCCGCGATTCCACCGTCCTTTACGCGCATCTCGGCGGCCAGCCCGCATTGAATGGTTACAGCGCCCTTTTCGCGGACGCCTGAGTGCAAGGATTTCGTTAAGGATTTCGTGGCTTTTTCGGCCGGGCGCAGGAGATTGCGGGGCCACGGGGGTGGTGCGTCTGCGGCTTCCATACGGAACGCTTACGATCCTCTGCGTGTCCAAACTGACCGACGTGCCCAAACGGATTCTGATCGGACGGGCGTTGCGCAGCGACAAGCTGGGAGAAACGCTCCTCCCCAAGCGCATCGCACTTCCCGTCTTCGCATCCGACCCGCTGTCCTCGGTGGCTTACGCGCCTGGAGAAGTCCTCCTGGTGCTCTCCGTCGCGGGCGTGTCGGCGTACCACTTCAGCCCCTGGATCGCGCTCGCCGTCGTGGTGCTGATGTTCACGGTCGTCGCTTCGTACCGGCAGAACGTGCACGCGTATCCGAGCGGTGGTGGTGACTACGAGGTCGCCACCACCAACCTCGGCCCCAAGGCCGGGCTGACCGTGGCCAGCGCGCTGCTGGTCGACTACGTGCTGACCGTCGCCGTGTCGATCGCATCCGGGGTGGAGAACCTCGGGTCCGCGATCCCGTTCGTCGTCGAGCACAAGACGGTGTGCGCCATCGCCGCCATCGTCCTCCTGACGCTGATGAATCTGCGCGGCGTCAAGGAGTCCGGCAAGCTCTTCGCCATTCCCACGTACCTCTTCGTGGCCGGCGTCTTCATCATGATCATCTGGGGTGCGTTCCGCGGACTGGTCCTCGGCGACACCATGCACGCCCCGACCTCGGGCTACGAGATCAAGGCCGAACACCAGGGACTCGCCGGTTTCGCGCTGGTCTTCCTGCTGCTGCGGGCTTTTTCCTCCGGCTGTGCCGCCCTCACCGGCGTCGAGGCGATCAGCAATGGCGTGCCCGCCTTCCGCAAGCCGAAGAGCAAGAATGCCGCGACGACCCTCGCGATGATGGGCCTGCTGGCCGTCACCATGTTCTGCGGCATCATCGGCCTGGCCATGGCCACCAATGTGAAGATGGCCGAGAACCCGGCAAAGGACCTGATCAACCACGGAGTCCCGGTCGGCTCCGGCTTCGTCCAGGACCCGGTGATCTCACAGGTCGCGGCCGCGGTCTTCGGCGACGGCACGTTCTTCTTCGTCGTCCTCGCGGCGGCCACCGCACTCGTTCTCTTCCTCGCCGCCAACACCGCGTACAACGGCTTCCCGCTGCTCGGCTCGATCCTCGCGCAGGACCGCTACCTGCCCCGCCAGCTCCACACCCGCGGTGACCGGCTCGCCTTCTCCAACGGCATCGTGCTCCTGGCGGGCGCCGCGATCCTGCTGACCTGGATCTACGGGGCGGACTCGACCCGGCTCATCCAGCTCTACATCGTCGGCGTCTTCGTCTCCTTCACCCTCAGCCAGACCGGCATGGTCCGGCACTGGAACCGCCACCTGAGGACGGAGAAGGACCCTGCCAAGCGCCGCCACATGGTGCGCTCCCGCGCGATCAACACCTTCGGCGCCTTCTTCACCGGCCTGGTGCTCGTCGTCGTGCTCGCGACCAAATTCACCCACGGCGCCTGGGTCGCGCTCCTCGGCATGGTGATCTTCTACGGGACGATGACCGCGATCCGCAGGCACTACGACCGGGTCGCCGAGGAGATCGCCGCCGACGAAACCCCGTCCGACGAGACGATCCGGCCCTCCAGGGTCCACTCGATCGTCCTGGTCTCCAAGCTCCACCGGCCCACCCTGCGCGCCCTCGCCTACGCCAAGCTGATCCGCTCCGACCAGCTGGAGGCACTCTCCATCAGCGTCGACCCGGCCGAGACCAAGGCGCTCAAGGACGACTGGGAGCGGCGCGGCATCGACATCCCGCTGAAAATCCTCGACTCCCCGTACCGCGAGGTGACCCGGCCGGTCATCGACTACGTGAAGGGCCTGCGCCGGGAGAGCCCGCGCGACGTCGTGAGCGTGTACATCCCGGAGTACGTGGTCGGCCACTGGTACGAGCACCTCCTCCACAACCAGAGCGCCCTGCGCCTCAAGGGGCGGCTGCTCTTCACCCCGGGCGTCATGGTGACCTCCGTGCCCTATCAGCTGGAGTCCTCCGAGGCGGCCAAGAAGCGCGCCAGGAAGCGCGCCGAATGGAACGCGCCGGGCTCGGTGCGCCGCGGCCCCGTGGAGCGCAGGCCCAAGGAACCCAGCGGCAAGAGCTGACCGCCCCCGCCTGCTCGTGGTAAGCGGCCGGACGACACCCACGTAGACTCGTAGGTTGTTGTCCGGCCGTTCTTCCCTTGATCTCTGGAGCCACCCCCTCATGCAGAACGAACCCACGTCGTCGCTGGTCGGGGAGGAGTACGAGGTCGAGGTCGGCCCCGTCGCACACGGCGGCCACTGCATCGCCCGTACCTCGGAGGGCCGGGTCCTCTTCGTACGGCACACGCTCCCCGGCGAGAAGGTCATCGCCAGGGTCACCGACGGCGAGAGCGACTCCCGCTTCCTGCGCGCCGACGCGGTACGGATCATCGAGGCGTCCAAGGACCGCGTCGAGGCACCCTGCCCGTACGCCGGCCCCGGCAAGTGCGGCGGCTGCGACTGGCAGCACGCCAAGCCCGGCGCCCAGCGCCGGCTCAAGGGCGAAGTGATCGCCGAACAGCTCCAGCGCCTCGCGGGCCTCACCCCCGAGGAGGCGGGCTGGGACGGCACGGTCATGCCGGCCGAGGGCGACAAGCTCCCGTCGGGCGAGGTACCCGCCTGGCGCACCCGCGTCCAGTACGCCATCGATGAGGACGGCAAGGTCGGCCTCCGCAAGCACCGCTCGCACGACGTGGAGCCCGTGGAGCGCTGCCTGATCGCGGCACCCGGCGTCACGGAGCTCGGCATCGAGAAGCGGGAATGGCCCGGCATGGCCTCGGTGGAGGCCATCGCCGCCACCGGTTCCCACGACCGCCAGGTCATCCTCACCCCGAGGCCCGGCGGCCGGCTGCCCCTGGTCGAGCTCGACAAGCCCGTCTCGGTGATGCGCGTCGACGAGCGCGACGGCGGCGTCCACCGGGTGCACGGCCGCGCCTTCGTCCGCGAGCGCGCCGACGACCGCACCTACCGGGTCGGCTCCGGCGGCTTCTGGCAGGTCCACCCGCAGGCCGCCAACACCCTGGTCCGCGCCGTCATGCAGGGCCTCCTGCCCCGCAAGAACGACATGGCCCTCGACCTCTACTGCGGCGTCGGCCTGTTCGCCGGCGCCATTGGCCAGCGCATCGGCGAGAAGGGCGCGGTCCTCGGCATCGAGTCCGGCAAGCGCGCCGTCGAGGACGCCCGCCACAACCTGAAGGACCTGGACCGGGTCCGCATCGAGCACGGCAAGGTCGACCAGATCCTCCCGCGCACCGGCATCACCGAGTGCGACCTGATCGTCCTCGACCCTCCCCGCGCGGGCGCCGGCAAGCAGACGGTCAAGCACCTGGCAGGCCTGGGCGCCCGCCGCATCGCCTACGTGGCATGCGACCCGGCGGCCCTGGCCCGGGACCTGGCTTACTTCCGGGAGGGCGGGTACCGGGTGCGGACGCTGCGGGCGTTCGATCTGTTTCCGATGACCCATCATGTGGAGTGCGTGGCGATCCTCGAGCCGGCCGCGAAGGGCTCCTGACCTGCGGTTTGTGGCACAGGTGGTTCGCTCGACCTGTTTCCCTTCGGGTAGCGGATCGAGCGGTCAGTCCTCCCCTGGAGGCAGCTGACCTGCGATTTCATGGTGGAAGCAGCCGCAGCGACGACTCCAGGGCCTCGTCCGGAAGATTCTTGACGCTCAGATGACGCTTGCTCCGAGGCTCTGGGCCAGCCGCATGGCTCCGGTCACTGGAGCGCTCACCAGCCGGATCGGTATCTCGGACCACGGCTGGCAGCTCAGTTCCCGGAACCCTTGATGTACCCCGGGTCGAGCAGCCGGTGAGCCGTGTCGTGGGCGTAGGCGGGTTCGTGGCCGGCGCCGATGTCCCCCAGGACCGCGCCCGGACCGTCAGGATCTTCGGAATCAGGCCGCCGGGGTCGGGCGGGATGGTGGGGACGTTGTCGGCCTCCAGGGCGTCACTCTCTGCCCGGTTTCGAAGCGGACGAGGGCCCAGGGGCTCGGGGGAGCGTTTCCGAGGGCTGTCTACAGGCCCAGCCGTGCGTGTGTGGAGCTGAGCGGGGTCCGGACCATGGCTGGCTGGCCATTTTTGTTCGTTGCTCTTGGAAACCGTGTCGTGACAGCAATCGGCGCGTGTTCGCTAACGGGGATGACATAGCAGAGTCGCCTGCCCGGCGTTCGAAGATCGCTGACTTGGCCGACTGGCCTGCTCCCGAGGCGCCGACGGCACCGCGTGAGGCACTGGAACCGGTCCCTGCCATGGCGTCGGAACATGATCCGACGGCGGCGGCTGGGTCTGTCAAACGAGCGAAACGAGCGGTGTATCCAGGGTGGTTGGGTTTACTGACGGGCTGCGGACAGGGCGGCTCGGCGGGCTGCGGCAAAGGCAGCGGGTTCGACTACCTGATCAAACGCACGCATACACTGGTGTGTAGCGCGGGGGCGCTCAGTGGTCCGGAGGACACCGTGTCTCGCCTGCTGCCCCACCCCCACGCCGTGCTCGGCTACCGCAAGGACGGCCGGCCCATCCACTCGATCCTCGGCGCGGCCGAGCCCGACCCCGCCCAGTCGCCGAACCCGCCCGTGAGGACGTTCACGCAGGACGAGGTGTCGCAGCTCCTGGCCCGCGAGAAGCAGCAGGGCAGTCGGTCCGCGATCAACGAGCTCCTGTCCGGTCTCGGCTCCAACAAGCCCGAGGACCTGAAGGCGTTCGTGCAGGTCCAGAAGGACGCCCAGGCCGCACAGCTCACCGAGGCCGAGCGCCGGGAGCAGGTCGCGACCGAGAAGGCCACCGAGGCCGAGCAGCGCATCGCCGCGGCTTTGACCAAGGAGCGGGAGGCCGCGCGTCGTTCGGCGCTCGTTGGGGGCTCGGCGCGCTCGGCGCGGACCTGACCGACGCCGAGGCGCTGCTCCGCGCCGCCGTCCCGGAGGATTCGGACACGGACGCGGTGACGGCCGCCGCGACCGCGCTGAAGGAGCAGCGCCCAGGCCTGTTCGGCGGAGAGCGGGAGACGGCACCGGCCGTGCCGGGCGGGTCGCCGACGGGCACCCCTCCTGCGCGGCGCACGAAGCCTGCGGCCCCTGGGGCGAACGGACTTGACATGGGTAAACGGCGGGGGGAAATCTCGGAGTGATCGCCGGTTGGTGATCACGAGCTTCATCCCACCGGCGGGTCAAGGCCGGACTGGGGACCACGCCCTACAGCCCGTGGACGGCACCACCACCAGGTGACTGCGCGGCAGGTATCCGCGACCGTCCGCAGGAGGTAGGGGCTCTGTCCATTCAGCCCATCTCTCGGTCCGGCACGTACACCGCGAGCCGTGGCTGGCTCGTGTCGCTGCACGGCACCGATCAGACCGAGACAGTCACTCCCGACCTGACGAGGTTCACTGCGGGAACGCGTACCTTCGAGTCGACGGACGTCACCCAGCCGTACTGAGCCCGCTCGATCACATCCCCGTAGTCGGCCGTCTCGTCCGGCACCACGACCGAGTACGGCGCATAGCGGCATTCCCGCAAGGTCTCCGCGACCCTCCGGACGCGATCGGGAGCCCTCTCCAAGAGGTCCTGGCCAGCCTTGGTGAATCCCCGCCCTCGGTGAGCGCCAGTGCGATGCCCAAAGAAAGCGCCGCATGCCGACCCGCCTCGTCCACTTTCTCCGAGGGCGGCACACCACCCTCAACCCGCAATTGCTCGCCCCGCCTTTTCGCCCGTCGATCTCGACGCCCAAGCATCGAAGACAGGCGCAGCGCGCGACCCTGGTCAGCGCGTCTCCGACATTGGGATGCCGACCATCATCTGGCGGGGTGTGACTGATGTTGCTTGCGGCGGAACGGCGGTGCCAACGTTGCAGGCGGGCAGATGGCAACGCGGTACCTACCCAACGTGCCGAACAGTACGAACATCGGTCTGCGCGGGAGGGCGAGGCTATGTGGCCTCCTTGGAACCTACGCCAGGCCATATGTCAAGCAGCGACTTGCCGACACTTCCCGGCGACCCACCGCCACAGCGGGTGAGTAGACGTCAGAAGATCACCTGCAAGGGCTAATTGTCTTTCAATCTCCCAAGCTCAACGCAATTTTGACGGTCAGTCAGATCTTCTTCGGGGCGCCGCAAAGGGGCTCTGCATACCCGATCGGCCCACGAAAACGGGGATCCCGATTTGCTCGATATGACAGGAATGGGGGGTGTTAGTACGTTCAATCTCGCACCGGCTGTCACAGCGGGACTGTCTCTGAGTCCGAGAAGGAGAACAAGCGACATGATCATGACCCGTTCCCACGCGATCGCCACGGCCGTCGCGGCCGCCGCGGCACTGACCGCGATCGGCATCACCTACGCCTCCGCCGTCCCCGCCCCCCAGGTGGCCCCGGCCGCCGTCCTCGCCCAGGCCCCCATGGGCGGGGAGGGCGGCAACACGGGCAAGGGCAACGAAGGCAACGAGCGCAGGGGCAACGAGCGCGAGGGCAACGAGCGCGAGGGCAAGCGCCATCACGAGGAGGGCAGGATCCACATCAACGAGCGCGAATACTCCGGGCGCCCCGACGGCTGCATCACCGTCGTCAGCGGGCTGGGCGCCAAGAGCTTCAACATCCGCAACGACAGCCGCAACGACATCGAGGTCTTCCGCGGAGCCGTGTGCGACAACGGCGCACCCATCGCCACCGTCGGTCCCCACAGCTCCGCCAACAACGTCCGCCCGGGCAAGGACGAGGACGAGAACTTCGAGAAGGGTGAGCGCCACGAGGGGAAGCACCACGAGAAGATGAATGACGGCGTGAAGGTCAAGAACGGAGTCGTCGCCAGCTTCCGCGTCATCAAGCGCCACCACGACGAGAGGGGCGAGGGCGGCGATTACTAAAACCAGCGACCGCCTGATGCGCATGCCGGAGAACTCCGGCCCGCCGTAATCGGGCCGGGGCCCTCCGGTCAGGCGCACAACACAGAATCCCGGCCCGCCGTAATCGGGCCGGGATTCTAGTCTGGCCCCGGCCCGAGGATATCCCTTCTCGGAACATCCAGCTCGGAACCGCTGAGGTGCGTGGAAGCGCCGACAAGGGCGGTGTACAGCCGTACGGGCATGGAACCGATCCACGCGCAGCACCTCAGCGAGCCCGAGCTTGTCGTCCTCGACATCACCGCAGCCGACGAAGCAACCGCCCACGCGGTCATAACCGCACTCGAACGGCAGTGGGCCACATCAGGGATCGGGCCCGTACGGAAAGTGCCCGGTGAACAAGGAGTCAAAGCGCGCATGTACGCGGACACCCGGCGGCTCCATGCCGAGTAAACCGACCACCTTCACCAGGCACCAAGCCGGAGCCCGGACCAGTCGGCCGCCGGGTGCGTGGCGGGTGAGGTGGGAGCGGGCGCAGCTCCGCTCTCCTGTGCGCTCCATCACCGCCGAGCAGGAGGACAGTCTGTCTGCGCAGTACTTCGTCGAGCTGGCCGCCGGTGACGGCATGCATGATGCGTCGGCCGGTCGAGTAGCCGAAGGCAGGGACGAGCGCCAGGTGTGCCGCGAGGCCGGCGGCATGAGTGGCGGTGCAGTCCCGGTACCCCGTCCGGCTGCGGTGAGCCGGCGGGATGATGCCGGCGGCCTCGTAGTTGCGGACCGCCTGCGTGGAGAGGCCATGGCGACGAGCCAGGTCCACGGGCCGCATGTGACCTCCGATTGAGGGTTCCGACGTGGGTGAGCGGAGGATTCGTCGCAGAGTCTCCACCGAGCGTTCAACGATATGATTCATGGACATGGCACAGAGCACGCACACCGTGTCCGGAGACTTCGATCTGACGATGGACGAGCTGCGCGTCGTGGCGCGTTACGTGGTTCGGCACGCAGAGGACGTCCTGTCGGTCTTTGAGCAGGATGTTGACCCTGTTGCCCATTGGTAGTTGAGGGCTGACAGCGGCTTGGTGGTGCTGGCAGGGTTGGTGGTGCGGCCGGTTCCTTCCTGATCCCCGGTCGT